>CAITQY010000739.1 GCA_903894655.1 uncultured Gemmatimonadota bacterium | reverse complement strand
CATCCCGCGCAATGTGCTCACCCTCACCGTGGGCAAGAGCACCTATGCCCGGTGTGGCATCATCACGAACGTCACGCCCTTCGAGCCTGAATGGGAAGGCTACGTGACGCTCGAGATCTCGAATACGACCCCGCTGCCGGCCAAGATCTACGCCAATGAAGGCATCGCGCAGGTGGTGTTCTTCACGGGGGACGAACCGCCCGAAGTCTCGTACGGGGATAAGAAGGGCAAGTATCAGGGACAGCACGGCGTCACGCTGCCGCGCATCTGACCTAGCCTGACGGCGGTTGACTCCTGACCTGATTCAGCCGCCGCCAACTCGTGCCACGCTGCTTAGCCGCCACCGTAGATGTAGCGGCAGCCCCGATCCTGCGCCTGCTGCAGCGTCACGATCATGGCCGGAACGACCTCAACGCTTGGCAGCAGATTTGCGCGGGCTTCGTCCGAGAACGCGGTGCGCCGCGCCTCGTCTCCCCGCTGCGCCTCGGGGAGGAAGCGCTGCCCCGCCGCACGGATTGAGTTATTGCACACCAGAATGATCACGCCACGCGAGACGAGCTGTGCCACCAGCGCGGCATTCGCGTTCCGCGAGCCCGGCATCTGCAGCGTCTCGCCGATCGGGTACTTCCCCCAGATGGCGTCGTTGAACAACAGGCCGATCGCGCGGCCGTTCAACCCGACCACGACGCTACTGTCGGCATCGGTGAGCCCGTACGCACTCTTCTGCGTGTCGAGATAGGTCTGCGCCCAGCGCAGGGCGATGCCGTCACTGGCCAGATGCGAGTGGAACACCACGCGGTTCTTTCCCGTCAGACGCGAGATCCACGGATCGTCGCCGGCAGTCGCTGACGATGCGCTGGTGGACGACAGAGGCGGCTCGATCGCGTCAATCGAGCGCGGCGCGGCCAATCCAAAGGCCGCCCCGACTGTTACCAGACGCGACAGAAACGTGCGGCGACCCGCGGTCGATGAACGGTCATGGTCGTTGATCATCGCGAGGCTCAGTGGCGAGAAATGAGTGAATCCGGCGAAACACGACGCGGCAATAGCGGGCGATCCGGCGGCACTGGCTTGCCTGCCGCAACCGCGGCGGTGGTGGCGTACGCTACATCGCCCGGCGGATCGCCCTTCGGCCAGTCGCGCTCCTTGCCGGGATGGTCCTGCCGCGGCTTGGTCAGCACGTAGGCGGCAATGTCCGCCGCCTCCTGCGCGGTGAGCGTATCCGCGTGATCGAACGGCATGTTGTGGCGCACGAAGGTGGCCAACGTATTCTGCCGGGCCATGCCGGCCCCGATGGAGTAGCTCTCGCTGCCCCAGACCGCTGGCGCCGCCAAGGCCGGCATCCCCGCTCCATTCGCGCCATGGCAGCGGGCACACTGCCCCGCATAGCCGACTTCACCGTGTGCGACATCACCGATCAGCTTGACGGAATCCACCGGCGCTGGACGCGCCGACGCCCGCATGGTTTCGAAGTACGCCAGCATGTCGCGCATCTCCTGACCGTTCTCCGGTAGCATCTTCCCGGCCAGGCTTCGTGCGATGCACTCGTTGATCCGACGCGTTAGCGTCTCCTCGTAGCCGGGACGCGCGCGATAGCGGGGATACCGCGCAGCGGTCCCCAGCCACGACATGGCCGTCGGACGCGTGCCGTTGTCGAGATGGCAACTGACGCACCGCAGCGCATTGCCGCTGTGCTCTGGGAGGGAATCGCGGAATGCCGTCATCAAAGCCAAGCCACGTTCAGCGTTCGCCACGGTGGGCGCCGGCGCCCGCTCGGTGCAGCCTACGATGAGTGGGACGCCCGCGAGCAGGCGGACAAATCGGGAGAGTCGGAAGACACGCATACCGAAACATACGACAAAAAACGGGGGCGTGTTGCCGAAGCAACACGCCCCCGTTCCGGGCTGCACACCGACCCCGATCGATCAGCCGGCCGTCGCCGCCTTCGGCTCCTGCCGTTTGGCACTCGCGACGAGGTAGTCGCGATTCATCTTCTTGATGACGTCGATGCTGATTTCCTTCGGGCACGCTTCCTGACACTCACCGACCAGCGTGCAATGTCCGAAGCCCTCGATATCCATCTGCTCGACCATCGCCAACGCGCGGGTGTCGCGCTCCGGCTGTCCCTGCGGCAACAGGCCGAGGTGCGTGATCTTGGCACCGGTGAACAGCGACGCCGAGGCATTCGGGCACGCCGCTACGCAAGCTCCGCAGCCAATGCAGGCCGCGGCGTCCATGGCTTCTTCGACGGTGTCCTTGCCGATCAGGATCGAGTTGGCGTCGCGCGCACCGCCGGTGTTCACCGACACGTACCCGCCCGCCTGAATGATGCGGTCGAGGGACCCGCGATTCACCACCAGATCCTTCACGATCGGGAAACCCGCCGCACGCCACGGCTCGACGGTGATGATGTCGCCGTCCTTGAATGCGCGCATGTGCAGCTGGCAGGTTGCCGCCCCGGCCCACGGACCGTGCGCTTGCCCGTTGATCATCATCGAGCACGAGCCGCAGATCCCCTCGCGGCAGTCGTGTGCGAAGGCGACCGGCACCTTCCCTTCCATGGTGAGTTGCTCGTTGAGCAGGTCGAACATCTCGAGGAACGACATGTCCGCGCTGACACCATCGAGCGTGTACGTCTCGAGCTTGCCCGGAGACTGCGAGGCCGGCTGACGCCAGACGTTCAGAGTGAGCTTCATTATTTGTAGCTCCGGGTCGAGAGGTGCACGTTCTCGTACACCAATGGTTCTTTGTTGAGAATCGGCGCCTTGCCCTCGCCCGCAAACTCCCACGCAGCGACGTACGCAAAGTCATCGTCGTTCCGCTTCGCTTCGCCGGCGTCCTGGTATTCCACGCGGAAGTGCCCGCCGCACGACTCCTCGCGCGCGAGCGCATCGCGACACATCAACTCACCGAGTTCGATGAAGTCCGCCACGCGTCCCGCGTTCTCGAGCGCCTGATTCAGATTGTCACCGCTGCCCGGCACGTTCACGTTGCTCCAGAACTCGGCCTTGACCGCGGCAATCAGCTCCAGCGCCTTGGTGAGTCCTTCCTTCGTGCGCGCCATGCCGCAGTATTCCCACATGATCTTGCCGAGTTCCTTGTGGAAGGAGTCGACTGAACGCTTGCCCTTGATATCAAGGAAGCGCTTGGTCTGCGCGCGCACCGACTCTTCCGCCGCCTTGAATTCGGCGTGCGTGTTGTCGACCTTTGCGAGCTTCGTGCTGGCGATGTAATCACCGATGGTGTACGGCAACACGAAGTACCCATCAGCCAGTCCCTGCATGAGCGCGGACGCGCCGAGACGATTCGCCCCGTGGTCGGAGAAGTTCGCTTCGCCGGCGACGTGCAGGCCGGGGATGGTGCTCATGAGATTGTAGTCCACCCACAAGCCGCCCATCGTGTAGTGCACGGCTGGGTAGATACGCATGGGGCGCTCATACGGATTCTCATCCGTGATACGCTGGTACATGTCGAACAGATTGCCGTAGCGTTCGGCGATCGTGTCCTTACCGAGGCGCTTGATGGCATCGGCGAAATCGAGATACACGCCCAGTCCGCCCGGGCCGACCCCGCGACCATCATCACACGCTTCCTTGGCGGCACGCGATGAAATATCTCGCGGCGCCAGGTTGCCGAAGCTCGGGTACTTCCGCTCCAGGAAGTAATCGCGCTCCGCTTCCGGAATGGCGGCCGGTGCCCGATTGTCCCCACGCTTGATCGGCACCCACACGCGTCCGTCGTTGCGGAGCGATTCCGACATCAGCGTGAGCTTCGACTGGTGGTCGCCGCTCACGGGAATGCACGTGGGGTGAATCTGCGTATAGCAGGGGTTGGCGAACGCCGCGCCCTTCTTGTACGCACGCCACGTGGCCGTCGTATTCGACAGCATGGCGGTCGTGCTGAGGTAGAACTCGTTGCCGTAACCGCCCGTCGCGAGCACCACGGCATCGGCCGCGTGCGACGTGATCTTGCCGGTCAGCAGATTGCGCGTCACGATCCCGCGCGCATGCCCGTCGATGACGACCACATCGAGCATCTCTTCGAACGTGTGCATCTGCACGCCCTTGAGGGCGATCTGGCGCTCGAGCGCCGAGTACGCGCCGAGCAGCAACTGCTGACCGGTTTGTCCACGCGCATAGAACGTGCGCGAGACCTGCGCGCCACCGAACGACCGGTTGGCCAGCAAGCCACCGTACTCGCGGGCGAACGGCACGCCCTGCGCGACGCACTGATCGATGATGTTCACCGACAGCTGCGCGAGGCGATACACGTTGGCCTCGCGCGCGCGGAAGTCGCCGCCCTTGATGGTGTCGTAGAACAGCCGGCGTATGGAATCGCCGTCGTTCTGATAATTCTTGGCCGCGTTGATCCCGCCCTGCGCGGCAATTGAATGGGCGCGACGCGGCGTGTCGTGGTACACGAAGCACGACACGTGGTACCCGAGCTCCGACATGCTGGCCGCGGCGGATGCACCGGCGAGACCGGCACCAACCACAATCACATTGTGGCGGCGCTTATTCGCCGGGTTCACCAGCTTCATCGAAAAACGGTGCTGGTCCCACTTCTGCTCGAGGGGACCGCTCGGAGTCTTTGCGTTCAGGTCGAGCATCTTAGTGGGTCTCCGCAACAGGCGTCGCCAGCGCAGTGGCCGCCGACGATTCGGCAAGCGGTGGTGCCGGCGCAAACTTGCCGAGCACGGCGGCGATCGGGATGATCATGAAACCGGCGGCGACGAGGATTGCGATCGCCAGCGCGACGCGACGCTTGAGCGGCTGTGCCGACGGTCGGGCCACGCCGAGCGTCCGGACCACGGCCCAGCTGCCGTGGTACAGGTGCAGAGCGAGCGCCGCCATCGCCAATACATAAAACGCCGCCATGAGCGGATTCGACAGCAGGATGCGTACGTTGTTGTACGGATCGAGATGCGTGAAGTCCGGATGGATCGCGCCGATCGTGAGCTGAAGCAGGTGTGCCACGATGAACACCAGCAACAGCACGCCGCCCCACCGGATCGTGCGTGCGGCGAAGGTGGTCACCTGTGGGCGACGCACGGCATACCCGTCCGGGCGCGCGCTGCGCGAGAGCATCGTGAGCTGATACGCGGCAACCGCGTGGAGGACGACGGCGGCGATCAGGCCGACGCGAACCGTCCAGAGCAATGGCATGCTCGTGCGCAGCAGGAGCGCGTAGTGGTACATGGCATCCTGCCCCTTGAACATGAGCAGATTGCCGGACATGTGGCCGATGACGAACAGGATCCCAATGATCCCGGTCACCGCCATCACGATCTTCTTGCCGATCGTGCTTTGCCAGAAACGCGAGAGTACGTACATAGGCGGGGGAAGAAGAAGAAACCGGCGCGATCACCGTGGTGAACGCGCCGGTCCCGTCAGAATCAGAGGGAGATCACGGACATCGGCTCGCGCACGGCCTGTGCGGAGCGTTCGAGCGCGGTGCGCTCGTCGTCGGTGAGGTCGATTTCGAGGATCTTCTCGAGACCGTTGCGACCGAGCTTGCACGGCACGCCGAGGAACAGGCCCGACAGGCCGTACTCGCCTTCGAGCCACGCGGCACACGGCAGGATGCGCT
>CAITQY010000738.1 GCA_903894655.1 uncultured Gemmatimonadota bacterium | reverse complement strand
TTCACGAAATAGCCCGTACGCGCCAACTCGGCGATCGTGACCCAGGGCGCCGTCAGCAGCTGCCAGCGGCGATCGGTGATCTCATGATGTTGAGCGTAGGCGGCCAATGCCGCCACCGAGTCGCGCTCGGGCTGTACCGTATAGGAGAGCACCTGAAAGGTCGTATCGGTTGCGCGGGAATGAAGCAATCGCTGCACATTCCCGACGGCGCGGGGACAGACGCGCCCGCAACTGGCGTAGAAGAAATGCACCAGTGTCACCCGTCCACGCAGCGCCTGCTCCGTGACGACCGCACCATGCTGGTTGTACACTTCGAACGCCGGGATCCGATGCATCGCAGAGCCCGACGCAATCGACGCCGGTACCCACTCCGGTGTCAGCTCTTTTGTTCGATAATACGGGAGCCCGTCCTGTGGTGCGGCCGCACAGGCGACAGACACGCCAAGCGCCGCCGCTGACATGCCCCAGGCGATCTGCCGAGGCATCCGAAGACGGGGCGTCATGTGCGCTCCGTCGTCACCACAGCGGCGCTGTCTTCATGCGCCGTCCCCATGCAGCCAGTCGTGCCCATGAGCCCGAAGCGTCGGTTCCCCACCACCACGTAATTCGCCCGCAGCACTCCGCGCGCCGTCCACATCTGCTGTCGTCCGGCCTCATGCCCTGCCACGTACTCGAAACGGGTGTAGGGTGTCCCGTCCGGATACCACGCCCGTTGCACCCCCTCCATCATGCCGTTCACGTAATGGTATTCGAAACGACGGGCTCCATCGGGGTACCAGCCCCGATGGATTCCGTCCTCACGCCCCTCGTAGTACGTCCGACGTTCTGACCGCTGGCCGTTCGCGTGAAACTTCTCGACCACCTCGCGGCGCATCACAGTGCGCAAAATGGGAATCGCGCCCATCGCCACCGCGAGTGCGCACGCAACCGCCAATCGTCGACCGGTCATCGGGACACCGTCCCGGGGACCCCCATGAAGCCGCTGCCGTTGATGTAGGGGGCGTCGCCCGTCGTGTGGTAGTGATACACGCCGGCCGGGAACTCCTTGGTGGCGGTCGTATGCCCGTGGGCTGCATCGAGATCAGCGCTCGTCAGCAGCTTGCCATTTTCGAGCGGTCCATACAACGGATACCCATCCAGGAGCACACCGACGAGCGCCTCCCGAGAGGTACGCGTGATATACGTGGGTTCCACGTGATAGTGATATACGCCCGTCTGCTCTGGATGGCCGGCGTACTGATCGAAGGTGTTGATCTCACCGGTAAGTGGCTGGTTTGGCCCCGCATACTGATTGAAGATCGGCACACCATTGACGCTCACGCCGATCGGCCCGAGTGGCGTGGGCGACGGCGTGGCCTGTCGGGTGGGCGTGAGGGGAATGCGGAAGACCCCGGTCTGCTCCACGATCCGATTCGGATTGAGCTGAAAGGCGGGATTGCTGCCGTTGTAGGCCTCGTATTTCAGATGCGTGGGGCCGAAATACGGGCTCTTGTGGTCGGGCACCCCATTGACCCGAATCACGACGGTGCTGCCTTCAATGGTGATCTGGACATTGCTACCAAACAGCTTGTACATCGCGGGGAGGTCGGCGGTCGTGCCCGTCGCCGTACCCGTCGTCGTGCCCGAGGTGGTTGCATCGGATTGACACGCGGTCATGGCGCTGGCCAATACAATCGTCGCGAGAGCTCCAGCCGAGATGGAGCGAAGACATGAGCGCATAGGTGATGTGTGGGGTGCACGGTGAAAGCGATACGCGAGGGCAATGCGCGAAGGTGAGAGACTAGGGGCGGCCGTTCGAGCCGCCAGACGGCGGGCCGGGCGCCGGGCGCGAGCGTCCGTCCACCGCCTTGCGGTCGATGAATTGATCGAGGCGATGCACTTGGGTCGCATCGAGCAAGGGCAGAGCGCGTGCGCGCAGCTGCAACAGTCCCTCGCGCATCGCTTCTTGTGCACGATCAACGGTCTCACGATTCAGCGAGTCGGTACTCATGAGCAGGGGCCGCAGCGCGGCACGTTGCGCGTCATCATGTAGACGCAGGTAGCGCTCCATTTCGCGCACGAAGCGCGGGAGCTCTCCCTTCGCTGATGCACGATCGGGTACGGGTCTAGGCGGGCGAAGAAGTGTGGCGACAGCGAACGCGCCCACGGCCACGCCGAGCACGAAGGTGACGGCAAGCGCAATGCGGGCCTTGGCTTCGGTGCGCACGGGCGATTACTCCTGATTCGGCGGGACCAACGTGCCGAGTCCGTAGATGGTGGCGAGCGATGCCGGCGGCGCGCTGACCTCTGGTGCACCGACAAGCGCGCGAACGAGCGATTGGTCTTCGTTGCGATGACGCATGTTATTCAGCGCGAGCAATAGCGCCGCGGCGACGGCGAATGGCACGAAGCGGGCGAATAGGCGGGTGGCAGCCACTTCAAAGGCGGTTGTCGCGTCTTCGCGACCCATCAACTCGGCGCGCCATCGGGCCGTTGCACGGTCGGCAAAGCCCGGCGCAAATCGCTCGCGCTGTGACGCAGCGAGTAGCTGGCGCAGTCGTGCATGATCGGTCAATCGTTGAGTCACAGGAACTCCGGTCCAAGGGTCACTTTGAGCTTGTCGAGCGCCCGCGCGAGGCGACTCATCACCGTCCCTTCGGGCACGCCAAGGAGCGCCGCCGTATCGCGGATGGAATGGTCCTCGAGAATGCGGAGTACCACGACGGCCTTGTGTTTGGCATCCAAGGATTCGACCGCCTTCCGCAGCATTTCATCCCGCTCGGCGGTTTCGATCGGATCGGCCGACGCGGGCATCGCCAGCTGGGACTCGTCATCGTCGCGGCGTCCCGTGAGGCGTGTCCAGCTCGCTTGGCGTGATCGGCGCGCGAGCAGATCGAGGCAAAGATTCATGGCGATGCGCGTGAGGTACGTGCGCAGCTGAGCGTCTCCACGAAATGCGGTTCTGGCACGGAAAAGCCGTATGAAGGTTTCCTGACCCACGTCGTCGGCGTCATCCCCGGGTCCAATCATCGCCGTGACGACGCGCGCCACCGCCGGCTCGTGCCGGTCGACGAGTGTCCGAAAGGCGGATTCGTCGCCGTCAACGGCGCGTTGCAGCAGCTGCAGATCCGAGGGCGCGGAAAGGCTCACAGCTATTGGACGCTCCAATCCGGGGGATATTCCATGAGCGCATGGTCGGCATGGCCTTCCGGATACCGCCCTTGGAAATGCCGCGGGAGTGTATTACCCCGATGGCGCAGCTGTGATTAGGGTATCACGTGCGGCCAGAGCGCCGAGCACACAGAGCCAGAATGGATTTTTCTGGGGCCTGCTCGCAGTGGGCGGCCGCTGACCATCGCCCACGGTGCAACGCGTTCCCCGTCCCCACGTAACCCCTCGTGCGCACCCGCGATCGTTTCGACGCACCGCCTCGGCTTGCTATGCCCTCGCCCGTGTCGCACGTTCACAGGCTTCCTATGCCCTCGCCCGTGTCGCATGTTCACGCGGCTTCCCGCCACGGTTCCTTTCGCGCACCGCCTCGCCTCGGTCAGTGCTGATGCGAGGGCGGCGGCGAGACGAACGGGGCTTCCGAGGCGAGGCC
>CAITQY010000737.1 GCA_903894655.1 uncultured Gemmatimonadota bacterium | reverse complement strand
ACTCAAAACCCGACACTCACGTGAGTGCCGGGTTTTGAGTAAAAGTTTGGAGTTCTGGGGCTTGCCGCATGCAGGTAGGGTCCTGACACGGAGTCGGTGTTGAGAATCACAACAGACGAATCGCACTGTACGATCTCCATGTCCGGGACTTCCGCCATGCGCCACATCAGACTGATCGCTCTCGTCACGGCATCGCTCGCGCTCACCGCGTGCGCCGGTGATTCCACCACCAGTCCCGTTGTGATCGACACGCCGACGGTCACTCCGATCGCCGATCCCGTGGCGGTCGTGTCGCCGAACGCCACGCAAGCGGCGATGGTCGGGGTGCCGTTCGCGTATGATGCCACGAAGGCCGGCGCGGCGTTCAGCGATCCGCGGAAGTCTGGCCTCACGTACACCGTGTCGTTCACGCCGGCGGTGAGTGGACTGTCCGCCGCGAACGGGCGGATCGCGGGTACCGCTACCAACCCCGGCGTGTACACCGTGACCATCGCGGCGCGCGACAACAGTGGCAGCACCGCGTCGCACAGTTTCACCATTGTGGTGTTTGCGGGAGATCTCACCGCGCCGACGCTACCGGCCACGACGCTCCTCTACGCCGACGCCAACAACCCGCTGCCGCGGCATTTTTCGCAGGCTGCGCCGAACGCCGGCACCCCGATCGGCGCCGACAATATGCCGGCATCGAACATCACCACGAATGCCGGCGCAACACTTGGTCGCGTGCTGTTCTATGACCGTCGGCTGTCGGTGAATGACCGTGTGTCCTGCAGTTCGTGCCATCAGCAGCAGTTTGCCTTCTCCGACACGGCCACCTTGAGTCGTGGCTTCACCGGTGGATTCACCGGCCGCCACAGCATGGGGCTGACCAACGCGCGCTTCTACGCGAGCGCTCGATTCTTCTGGGATGAACGTGCGGCGAATCTGGAAGCACAGGTGCTGCAGCCCATTCAGGATGCCACCGAAATGGGCATGACGCTGCCCAACGTGCTCGCTAAGCTTTCGGCCACCACCTATTACCCGGCGCTCTTCACCGCGGCGTTCGGTACGAGCGAGATCACGAGCGATCGTGTGGCCCGCGCCCTTTCGCAGTTCGTGCGATCGCTGGTGTCGGTCAACTCGAAGTTCGACCGCGCCTTCGGGGTGAACGGTGTGCCGAACTTCGCCGCGACCTTCACAGCGCAGGAGCTCGCCGGGCAGGATCTCTTCAACGGCCGCGCCGGATGCGCGCGCTGTCACGGCACTAACGCGCACATCAGCGACGGCGTGCACAACACCGGTCTCGACGCCACGATTACCGATGTCGGCGCGGGCAACGGACGCTTCAAGGCGCCGTCGCTGCGCAACATCGCGGTGCGACCGCCGTACATGCACGATGGTCGCTTCCGGACACTGGAGCAGGTAATCGCGTTCTACGACAGCGGCGTGCAGAACAACCCGGGACTCGACCCTCGGCTGCGTGGCGGCCCCGGGGGCAACGGGCTGCCGCTGCGGCTCAATCTCTCGGCGACCGAGCGGGCGTCATTGGTGGCGTTCCTGGGCACGCTCACGGACAACACGTTCCTGACGGATGTGAAGTTCTCGAATCCGTTTGCTCGGTAAAAGCAAACGTGAGTCTTGGGTATTGAGTAAAAGTTCGGGGT
>CAITQY010000736.1 GCA_903894655.1 uncultured Gemmatimonadota bacterium | reverse complement strand
GGGGTGGGGTAGAACCGCGATCGATCCAATCCGTAAATTGGCCTTTATCAAGGCGACGAATCTGCCGGTGCTGGCTCGCGTGGTCCCCACGGGCGATGCGCGGCGCTACGTCACGGACACCACCGAGGTCGATCCGGGGCGGCCGCTCACAATGCGACTGCCGGATCCACGCTGGTGGTGGCCGCGCAAGGCGTCACCACTGGCGTTGCCCATCAGCAAACCGCCATACGGTACGCTCACGGCGATCGATCTCACCACGGGCGAACATCGCTGGAGTATTGTGTTGGGAGATACCCCCGCGATCCGACGGCACCCAGCGCTGCGCGGGCTGAAGTTGCCGCCGCTCGGCGTGGCTGGGGCACCGGGCGGCGTCGCGACGGCCAGTGGTTTGCTGTTCATCACGGGGGGCGGCGCCGAGTTGTTCGCGATCGACGCGGAGTCGGGCGCCGTGTTGTGGTCGTTTCCCCTGGGACAGATCGGATACAGTAATCCGATGGTGTTCCGGGCGACCAACGGCCGCACGTACGTGGTGGTGGCCACGGGAAACGGTGCTGGCGCCGCGCTGCGGGCGTTCGCCTTGCCTGCGCCCCGCTAAACATCTTCTTCCGGAATCGCCGCGTGTCGATGCGAATGTTTGGGTTACGGCAGCCGCGCCGTCTGGCCGCGCTCGTTCTGCTCGCGGGTGGCGCGCTCATGGCAACGGGCGCGGGATTCGTGCTGGGCCGCAAATGGCCCATCGACGCGCTCGAACGCTTGCTGACACGGCCGCGTGATCCGGTCGTGCCCGGCTGGACGCTCTTCACCCGCACCGACTTGCCGCGCTACGAGATGATTCGCGTGCAGGCCGACCGTCAGCTGTTCGTGTTCGGCGGGTTCATTAATGCAAAGCCGGCAGCCACCTCGCGGGTCGAGATGCTCGACCTGGTCACGGGCGTTTGGCAACGCAAAGCCGACATGCCGGTCGCGCTGACGCATACCACCGGTGTGCTGGTGCGTGATACCATCTGGATAGCAGGTGGCTTTGAGGGTGATCACCCAGGTCCCGCCACAGCACGGGTGTGGCGCTACGCCACGGCCACCGACCAATGGTCCGAGGGCCCCGCGCTTCCCGGGCCGCGCGGCGGCGGGGCGTTGGTGTCGCGCGGCGACACGCTGCACTTCGTTGGCGGGTGGCTCGCCGACCGCAATACCGGTTCGCCCGATCACTGGCTGCTGCGGCCAGGGGCGACGTCGTGGGAGCCACGCGCAAAAATGCCGATACCACGCGGGCACGTGTCCGCCGTTGTACTCGACGGAGCGCTCTACGCCATCGGTGGGAACATCGGCCATGATCCCGTGCCGCTCGATCTCTCGGTTGTGCATCGCTACGATCCGGCGCGTGACGTGTGGCAGCTACTCGGCGCGATGCCAAAGGCCGTGTCACACACCGAGCCGGCCACGTTCGTGCACGAGGGACGTATCATCATGGTGGGCGGACGTTCACGCCCCTCCGGCGTCGAGAACCTAAACGACATTTACGCGTTCGACCCGACGGCCGACCGATGGACGCATCTTGGTCTCGCACCCGCGCGCATGCTTGGCGGACTGGCCGTCGTGCAGCATGACACCGTGATCGCCGGGCTCGGCGCGCCGCGGTGGAACTATCCGGAAACGCCGTACCTGTGGAAGGCCGCGCTGCGAGATGCCTGGTGGCCGTCATCGCCGATGCCGATCGCCTTGGGCGAAGTCGCCGCGGGCGTCATCGACCGTGGCCTGTACGTCGTGGGTGAGGGCTCCGCGCAGACGCTCCGGTACGACGTGGCGCGTGGTGACTGGGCCATCGTGGCCGGTGCGGCGCGCCCGGCGCTCGGTCATCATCACGCGGCCGAGGTGATCGACGGGCGCTGGTTCCTGTTCGGTGGGATCGGCGGCTTCAGTGAAGGGCGGGTGCAGATCTTCGATCCGGCCACGCGCCAGTGGACGCTGGGGCCCAGCATGCCGTTTGCGGCGGGATCGAGCGCCTCGGCGGTCATCGGGACATCGGTGTATGTGGCCGGCGGCATTGTGGATGGCCGGACCACGCCGCAGATGGCGATGCTGGACCTCAACACCATGACCTGGAGCGAGCGGGCACCGATGCCGCGCCCGCGCAATCACGCGGCCTCTGGAACGGACGGCACGCGCTTCTACCTGTTCGGTGGCCGCGGTCCGGGGAGCGGCGACAGCAACGTCGTGGCCGACGGCTACGATGATGTCCAGATTTACGATCCGGCCACGAACCGTTGGACTGTAAGCGATGGGCGAGCGGGCAGTCCCGCACCCCTTCCACAGGCTCGCGGTGGCACCGGCAAGGCGGTGTTCGTGAACGGCGAGTTCTGGGTTGTTGGCGGCGAAACGCTCGCGGGGGCGGGCGCGACGTCTAATGGCGTGTACGCCCGCGTGGACATTTACGACCCGAAACGCAATCGCTGGCGCGTGGGCCCCGCACTTACCACGGCGCGCCACGGCGCGTTCCCAGTACTGCATGAGGGACGCCTGCTGCTGGCAGGCGGCGGTGAGTCGGCCGGCTATTCCGCGACGGCGTCGTTCGAGGTGCTGTGGACGAGGTAGGGGAAGGCGAGGGCGTCTGTTTCACCGACCGGCTCGTCGCGGGCCCTGCCCAGCAGTCGCCCTATGGCCGCGCGGACGCGGTAGGTTGCGACGAGCCGCCGGAATTGCGCGAGAAGCATCAGTGAGACCCAGAGCCCTCGCCAGTTTCCAGTGCGGAGGTGTACACGCATGGTGCCGCGCAGCGGGCCGCGGTAGTACCACGCCGTCTGCGCGGCCGCACGACGCAAGGCTGCCGCGAACCGTCGTGCAGCGTAGGCGCGGGCGTGCCACCGGAAAATCGCGAGCGCCCGCGCGGCCATCCTCGGTACGTTGGCCGACATCGCCGCGGGGTGCACGCGGTAGCGCAGCACCGGCGTGGAAACACCGGCCAGCGGTGCCGTCGCCGCCATGCGCAGCCAGAGATCGAAGTCCTCCACGGGCACTGTCGTCTCGTCGAATCCCCCCAACTGCCGCACCGCACCGGCGCGCAGCAGCACGGCACCGGGCGTGGTGATGGTTTGTCGGAGCAGGCGCAGCGGGGAGAGGAGTTCGCCAGCGGCGCCGTACGAGTCGGCGCGGTACTCGCCGGCGTCGTCGAAGCGTGTGACGGTGCCGGCCACGCCGATCCATGTAGGGTGGGCATGCAGCGCCTCCCGAAGTGCGGTCACGCCGCCGTCGATCAGCAAGTCGTCGTCATCCAGGAAGAGCACGAACGCGCCCGTGGCTTCACGCAGTCCGGCGTTGCGCGCATGGGTCACCCCAGCCTCCGCGAGTACGATCAGCCGCGCGGGCGCGTGCACGATTGCGCCCAGCGCGGCCAGATAGTCGGCCGATGCGCCGTTGGCGACGATCAGGAGTTCGTCATCCGCCTGTAGGCTTCGGACCGCCGACTCCATCGACGCCGTGAGAAATCCCCGTGCCGCGTGCGTCGGTATAATGATGGTCAGGCGTGGCATCGTGGGCACGGGATCGCTGGTCAGAGTCAAACGGAACGCCTGGTGACGAGTATCGCCGTGCCGACGTCATATTCCGCTCGTACGGGTTGTGCACACCAGCGGCACGCGGCTCCCACTCACGTTCTTCGACGGTCACGGAGCACTTCCTTGTCCTTAATTATAGATCAATGGCGTGCGGCGCGCCGGATGGT
>CAITQY010000735.1 GCA_903894655.1 uncultured Gemmatimonadota bacterium | reverse complement strand
TCAGTTCGTGCTCAAGCTGCGGGCGGCCCGTCTGCAGGAAGCCGAGTCGCTCCGTCGGGTCGCGTCCGCGTGAGTACCGCGATGGAGCTCCCCGTCATTCGCGAGCGTGGGCAGCGCGAAGTCTTCTGCGGACTCACCGGCATTGTGTGGCTGCACCGCAAGATGCAGGACGCGTTCTTCCTCGTGGTCGGCTCCCGCACCTGCGCCCACCTCGTGCAGTCGGCCGCCGGTGTCATGATCTTCGCCGAACCGCGGTTCGCCACCGCCATCCTCAGCGAACGCGATCTCGCCGGCCTTGCCGATGCCAATGAGGAGCTCGACCGCTGCGTGAAGCAGCTGCTCGAGCGCCGACCGGATATCTCGACGCTCTTCCTCGTGGGCTCGTGCCCGTCGGAAGTGATCAAGCTCGACCTGCAGCGCGCGGCCGAACGGCTCAACACGCAGTTCCTGCCGCGCGTGCGCATCCTGAACTACTCCGGCAGCGGCATCGAGACCACGTTCACGCAGGGCGAAGACGCCTGCTTGCGGTGCATGGTGCCGCATCTGCCCGAGTCGACCAGCGCCACCGCCGAACTCATGGTGGTCGGCACGATCGCCGATGTGGTCGAAGACCAGTTTACGCGCTTGTTCGCCCAGCTCGGCGTCGGGCCGGTGCACTTCTTCCCGCCGCGCATGGCACGGGATCTTCCGCCCGTCGGACCGAACACGAAACTGCTCCTCGCGCAGCCGTTCCTGGGCGAAACCGCGCGTGCGCTCATCGCGCGCGGGGCAACCCTCCTGCCGTCGCCGTTCCCGTTCGGGGTCAATGGCACCACGGCGTGGCTCAAGGCGGCCGCCGACGAGTGGGGCGTGAGCACGGAACGCTTCGATGCGGTCACGGCCGCGCCGGCCGAACGCGCCGGCGTCGCGCTCGCACGCTATCGCCCGTGGCTCCAAGGCAAGCGCGTGTTCTTCTTCCCGGACTCGCAGCTCGAAATCCCGCTCGCGCGCTTTCTGTACGAAGAGTGCGGCGTCGACTTGGTGGAGGTGGGCACACCCTACCTCGACAAGCTCATGGTGGCGTCGGAACTCCAGCGTCTGCCGGCCACGGCGCAGATCAGTGAGGGGCAGGACGTGGAGAAGCAGCTCGATCGGTGTCGCGACGCGCGCCCGGATCTCACCGTCTGCGGCCTCGGACTCGCCAATCCGCTTGAGGCCGAGGGGCTGCGCACCAAGTGGTCGATTGAACTCGTCTTCTCCCCCGTGCACGGCTACGAGCAGGCGGGCGATCTGGCAGAACTTTTTGCGCGCCCGTTGGATCGCGCGCAGCGACTCGCGGTCTGAGGATCACGGCATGGAACTGACGCTCTGGACGTACGAAGGCCCGCCGCACGTGGGCGCGATGCGCATCGCGACCTCGATGACCGGCGTGCATTACGTCTTGCATGCGCCGCAGGGCGACACGTACGCCGATCTGCTCTTCACCATGATCGAGCGCCGTGATAAACGGCCACCGGTCACGTACACCACCTTTCAGGCGCGCGACCTCGGTGGCGATACGGCGGAGCTGGTGAAGTCGGCCGTACGCGATGCCTACGAGCGCTTCAAGCCTGACGCCATGCTGGTCGGCGAGTCGTGCACGGCTGAGCTCATTCAAGATCAGCCGGGATCGCTCGCGATGGGCATGTCGCTGCCGATTCCGATTGTGCCGCTCGAGCTCCCGGCCTATTCGAAGAAAGAAAATTGGGGCGCCAGCGAGACGTTCTATCACCTCGTGCGCACGCTGTTACTGCCGCTCGCGCCGCCGCTCGGCTCGCCGCCCCGCGAAAGCGTGACCGCCGCCGCCGCCCGTGAAAACCGCCGTCCGCGCTGCAACCTGCTGGGCGGCACCGCCCTGGGCTTCCGGAATCGCGACGACGTGCGCGAAGTCACGCGGTTGCTGCAGGATATCGGCGTCGATGTGCATGTGTGCGCCCCGCTGAATGCCACGGTGAAAGACATCCAGGCGATGCCGCACGCTGACTTCAATGTCGTGCTGTATCCGGAAGTGGCGGATACGACCGCGCGCTGGCTGCAGAAAACGTTCAGTCAGCCGACGGTGCGCACGGTGCCCATCGGCGTGCTGGCCACGCGTGAGTTCGTCGAAGAAGTGGGCAAGGTCGCCGGCGTCGACGTCTCCGCGCTGCTTGAGCGCGAACGCGCCGGAACGGCGCAGGTGGGTGCCAGCCGGTCGCTGCTGCCGTGGTATTCACGGTCGGTCGACTCCACGTATCTCACCGGGAAGCGCGTCTTCGTGTTCGGCGATGCCACCCACGTCATGGCGGCCGCCCGCATGGCGAAAGACGAACTCGGCTTCACCGTGGTTGGCATCGGCACGTACTCACGTGAATACGCACGGCCGATCCGTGATCTCGCGGCAGCGCTCGGCGTTGAGGCACTCATCAGCGATGACTATCTCGCCGTCGAGCAGCGCGTCACGGAGCTGGCGCCCGAGTTGGTGCTCGGAACGCAGATGGAACGCCATATCGCCAAGCGCCTCGGCGTGCCCTGCGCGGTGATTTCGGCGCCGATTCACGTGCAGGACGTGCCGGCCCGGCATTCGCCGCAGATGGGCTTCGAAGGCGCCAACGTGATCTTCGATACCTGGGTGCATCCGCTCATGATGGGCCTCGAAGAGCACCTGCTGCACATGTTCAAAGACGATTTCGAATTTGGCGACGGTGCCACGCCGTCTCATTTGCACGCATCGCCCTCCGCCGCTGGTGCGGAGCGGCCGGCGCGCGCGGAGTCGATGGGCGCGCAGCGTATGACGCCGTTTTCGTCACGTGCGGCGATTGCACTGGAAGCGCCGGAAGCGGCCAGTGCCGTGGGCTTCGCCGAGGAAGAGGACGAAATCGACGCCGTGGTCGCGGTCGGGCCCATCGTCACCAGCTGGATGGCACCGGCCGAAGCGGAGCTCAAGAAGATTCCCTTCTTCGTACGGGGCAAGGTTCGTCGGAATACCGAGCAGTACGCCCACGATAACGGGATCGCCGAGATCACCGTGGACATCATGTACGACGCCAAGGCCTTCTATGGCCGCTAGTTCGATGGCAAAGCCAATCCCGATTCGCGTGGCGATCACCACGCTTGACGCGCACTTGGCTGATGCCTTCGAGCGCGCGGGCGCGGCGCTTGTCCGTGATATCCCCGGCCTCACGATCACGATGCATGTGGCGGCCGACTTCGGCAGCGATCCGCTCGCCGCCGAACGCGCGCGCCAGGACATCGCGCAGGCCAACATCGTGGTGTGCACGCAGCTCTTTCAGGAAGAGTACGCGAACGCCGTGTATGAGGCGGTGCTGGCGCGTCGCGATGCAGCCGACGCGGTGCTCTGCGCCCTGTGCACGCCGGAGCTCGTGAAATGCACGAAGCTCGGCAAATTCGACATGAGCGGGGGAGAGTCCCGCTCACCGCTGTCGCCGATCAACCTGCTCAAGAAGCTGCGCGGCTCGCGCGGCGACGGGAAGTCGAGCGGCGAACGGCAGATGTCGGCGCTGCGCACGCTGCCGTCCATTCTCAAGTTCATCCCGGGCACCGCACAGGACGTGCGCGCCTACTTGCTGCTGATTCAGTATTGGCTGGCCGGCACCGCCGAGAACATCGAGCAGATGGTGAAGTATGCCATCGATCGATATGCCGACGGCCCGCGCAAGGCGCTGCGCGGCAAGCTCAATCCGCAACAGCCGCAGGCCTATCCGGAAGTTGGGCTGTGGCATCCGGCGCTGTCGAATCGCGGGATGGCCGAGCGACTGGAGGAGCTGCCACGGCTTCGTGGCGCGGAGCTGGGTACGGTGGGTGTGCTCGTTGGCCGGTCGTATCTGCTGGCCGACAACGTGGCGCACTATGCGGCAGTCGTGCGGGCCCTTGAGGCCAAAGGATTGCGTGTGGTGCCGGCGTTCGCCTCCGCGCTCGATGCGCGGCCGGCCGTTGCGAAGTACTTCACGAATGGCAAGGGGCAGGCGACGATCGATGCCATGATCAATCTCACCGGCTTCTCGCTGGTGGGTGGTCCGGCGTACAACAACTCCGAGGCCGCGCAGGAAGTGCTGCGTGGGCTCGATGTCCCGTACATCACGCTGCAAACGCTCGAGTTCCAGACCATTCAGGAGTGGCGGAACGATGCGCGCGGCCTGAATCCGCTGCAGGCCACGCTGCAAATCGCCATTCCCGAGCTGGACGGCGCCATCGTGCCCACCGTGTTCGGAGGAAAGGGTGAACCGCAGCCGGGCAAGGCGGCGGCATCTGAGCCGATTACCGAGCGCATCGACCGCGTGGCCGAGCGCGTGTCGAAGCTGGTGGCGTTGCGCCGGAAGGATCGCGCGCAGCGCAAGATCGCGCTGATTCTGTTCAATTTCCCGCCCAATGCGGGCAACACCGGCAGCGCCGCGTATCTGGCCGTGTTCCCGTCGATGCAGCGCGTGCTCGCGTCGCTCAAGGAACAGGGATACACCGTCGAGTTGCCGTCGAGCGCCGACGATCTGCGTGAGCGTCTCACGGGTGGCAATCGCGAGCGCTATGGCGCGCCAGCGAATGTGCACACCACGATCCGCACGGACGACCATGTGCGCCGTGAGCCGTACCTGGCCGAGATCGAGAAAACATGGGGCCCTGCACCGGGGCGTCAGCTGTCCGACGGACAGTCGATTCAGGTGATGGGTCTGCAACTCGGGAACGTGTTCATCGGCGTGCAGCCGTCGTTCGGGTGGGAAGGCGATCCCATGCGGCTGCTTTTCGAAGGCGGCTTCTCGCCCACGCACGCCTTCAGTGCGTTCTACCGCTGGCTGCGTGAGGACTTTGCGGCCGATGCGATTCTGCACTTCGGCACGCACGGCGCACTCGAGTTCATGCCCGGCAAGCAGTCGGGTCTCGACGACCGCTGCTGGCCCGATCGTCTGATTGGCGATGCGCCGAACGTGTATCTCTACGCGTCGAACAACTCGTCCGAAGGCACGCTGGCCAAGCGCCGCGGCAACGCCACGCTGGTCTCCTATCTCACGCCGCCCGTTGCGAACGCTGGCTTGTATCGCGGCCTGCTCGATCTCAAGAGCACGCTCGATCGGTGGCGCGCGCTCGATCAGACGAAAGCCGGTGAGGCTTCGTCCTTGCGCGAGCTGATCCAACAGCAAGCGGCCGCCGTGGAGTTGGCCGACGCCGAGCCGGCGTGGACGGCGGGTGAAGCGGATGCGCGGATTACGACGCTCCGTGATCGGTTGCTGGAGCTTGAGTACGAACTCATCCCCATGGGTCTCCACGTAGTCGGGGAGCCGATGACGCCCGATGCGCGGGCCGGTGTGCTGGTGGAGATGGCGCGCTCGGGTCGTCCGGAGTTGGAGCTGCCGCCGATCGGCGACACGATCGTGGTCGGCGTAAGCGCACGACCGGCGTCCGACGACACGCTGCAAGTGGTGGAGCAGGTGGTGCGCGCCACGGTGCGCTCGCTCGTTGACGGCAAGGACGTCCGCACCGCGATGCGCGCGGCGATCGGTTCGGCGAAGGAGCAGGGGCTGCGCATCGCCGACGAACGCGCGTTGCAGCAACACCTCGAGGCACTGAGCGGATTCGACGCCTCGCTCAGCGAAGATCGCGAAGTGGCCGGCATTCTCCGGGCGCTCGACGCGCGGTACGTGTCGCCGGCGCCCGGTGGCGACTTGCTGCGCAATCCGCAGGTCCTGCCCACGGGACGTAATATCTACGGCTTCGATCCGTATCGGGTGCCGAGTGCGGTGGCCATGCTCGAAGGTCGCGTGCGCGCGGAGCAGCTGTTGGCGCGCTACGTCGCCGATAACGGCGCGTTGCCGGAGTCGGTGGCCGTCGTGCTTTGGGGCACAGACAACATGAAGAGCGAGGGGACGCCGCTGGCGCAGGTGATGTCGCTGATGGGGGTCGTGCCGCGCTTCGACGCGGTGGGCCGTCTCACGGGGGCGCGTCTGCTGCCGCTGTCGTCGCTCGGGCGCCCACGGGTCGATGTGGTGGTCACGTTGTCGGGCATCTTCCGCGACCTGTTGCCGTTGCAGGTGAAGCTACTCGCCGAGGCCGCACTGATCTGTGCGCAGGCCGATGAAGACCCCTCGCAGAACTTCATTCGCAAGCACGCGCTCGAGACGATGCAGGAGACGGGATGTGATCTGGCCACCGCTGCGTTGCGCGTGTTCTCCAACGCCGACGGGGCGTACGGCTCGAACGTCAACCTGCTGATCGACACCGGCAAGTGGGAGAAGGAAGACGATCTGGCCGATCTGTTTGTGCAGCGAAAGGGTTTCGCCTATGGCACCGATGGTCGTCCGTCGTGCCAGCCGGCGCTGATGAAGCGGGCGTTGGGGCAGGCCACCCTGTCCTTCCAAGGGCTCGACTCGGTCGACCTCGGCGCCACCGATATCGATCAGTACGTAGAGTCGCTGGGTGGCATGACGCGCGTGATCGCGCAGCAGCGTGGTGGTGAAGCGCCGGCGGTGTATGTGGGCGACTACAACAACGCGCAGGGCAAGGTGCGCACGCTGACCGAACAGGTCGAGCTCGAATCGCGCACCAAATTGCTCAATCCGCGGTGGTACGAGAGTCAGCTCGAGTACGGCTACGAAGGCGCCCGCAATATCGCCGGGCACGTCATCACGACGTTTGGATGGTCGGCCACGGGCGGGAAGGGTGCCGTGCCGGAGTGGGTGTACGCCGAAGCGACGAAGACGTTTGTGCTCGACGATGCCATGCGCGATCGTCTCGCGCAGGCCAATCCGGACGCCGCCTCGGGGCTGGCACAACGTCTGTTGGAAGCGAACGACCGTGGATTCTGGTCCCCCGATGAAGCGACACTCGAGGCGCTGCGCAATGCGGCAGCGGACCTCGAAGACCGTCTGGAGGGGGTGTACGCATGATTAGCCATACGACAGGAGCGACACGATGACCGCAACACGATTGCCGATTCTCGATGCCGTTGGCGACGGCGAAGGTAGCCTGCAGGTGCACCTGGACGAGAGCACCAAAATCGACGGGGCGCTCGTCATCGCCGTGTACGGCAAGGGCGGCATCGGCAAGAGCACGACGTCGTCCAATCTGTCGGCCGCCTTCTCGCGACTGGGCAAGCGCGTGCTGCAAATCGGCTGCGATCCGAAGCACGATTCCACATTCACGCTCACCAAGAAGATGGTGCCGACCGTGATCGACGTGCTCGAATCGGTCGACTTCCACTCCGAAGAGCTGCGCCCCGAGGATTTCATGTTCGAGGGGTACAACGGCGTGCAGTGTATCGAAGCGGGCGGTCCGCCGGCCGGCACCGGTTGCGGCGGGTACGTCACCGGCCAAACGGTGAAACTGCTCAAGGAGCATCATCTGCTGGAAGACACCGACGTGGTGATCTTCGACGTGCTGGGCGACGTCGTGTGTGGCGGTTTCGCCGCACCGCTGCAGCATGCGCATTACTGCCTGATCGTCACGGCCAACGACTTCGATTCGATTTTTGCCATGAATCGGATCATTGCCGCCATTCAAGCGAAGTCGAAGAACTACAAGGTGCGGCTCGGCGGCGTGGTCGCGAACCGCTCGAAGGACACGAACGAGATCGACCGCTTCAACGCGGCCGTTGGGCTCAAGACCATGGCACACTTTCAGGATATCGACGCGATCCGTCGCAGTCGCCTGAAGAAGTGCACGATTTTCGAGATGGAAGACTCCCCCGAAGTGATCGCCGCGCAGGAGCAATACATGCTGCTCGCCTCGCGCATGCTCGATGATGTGGTCCCGTTGCCAGCGAATCCACTCAAAGATCGCGAAATCTTCGACCTGCTGGGATTGGACTGATGGCCACGCATGTCTCTCCTGAAGTTTCCACGAATCCGGGTCCGTCGTTCGATGGAACGTCGCCTGGGGGTTCGCACGCCACATCGGTGTCGTACCTCGAGCGGCGGGCCTGGATCGGGGAATACTTTGACCGCACGGCCTCGGCCGCTTGGAAAACGCTGACCTCGGATGCACCGGTGTCTCGCATCCGCGCCACGGTCCGGGCCGGCCGCGATCAGATGCGGGGGACGCTCCTCCGGTGGATGGCGCCGGACCTGCATGGCGTGCGGATTCTGGACGCGGGCTGTGGGACCGGCACGTTGGCGATCGATCTGGCAAAGCGCGGTGCCGAGGTGGTGGCGATCGACCTGTCGCCCACGCTGGTGGATCACGCGCGCGAACGCGCCGAGGCCGAAGGGGTGGAGATCGATTTCCGGTCGGGGGACATGCTCGATCCCGCCCTTGGCGAGTTCGACCATGTGGTCGCGATGGACTCTCTGATCCACTACGATTTGCCGGATTTGGTGGCCGCCCTCGGGGCGCTGGCGCCGCGGGTCCGCGAGAAGATGCTGATCACGGTGGTGCCGGGGACGCCCATGCTGGTGGCCATGCGCGCCATCGGGCGCCTGTTCCCGAAATCGGATCGCGCGCCGGCGATCGTTCCTGTCTCCGAGCGGGCGTTCAGAACGGCGCTCTTGGGCTCGCCAGTGCTCGATACATGGGGTATGGTTGGAACGCGGCTGATAGAACGCGGGTTTTACCGCTCTATGGCCATCGCCTTGCATCACAGCTCGCTGCGGATCAGCACCCCCTCGCGGCGCTGACGCCTACCGTTTTCAAGGATCAACGTGATGGATGGTATGGGTTGGATGATCGCGGGAGTTGGAGTCGCCGGCGCCGGTGCGTGGTTCGTCATGCGCCGGCGGGTGGAGGTCGCGTGCACGATCGACCTCGAGTCGACGCACGACCACTTCCATGCGCACGTCGATCTGGATGGCGTCGAGGTCGACCCGGGCGACCAGGTACTGGTCCACAACGCACCGACGCACATTCCCTTCGGGACGCAGCGTACCTACGCCTCACGGGCGACGGTACAGCGCGCCAGTTGGTTGCGTCGCCAGTTCGTGAAGCTGACCGGCGGCACGGAACTGTATGAACTGTATGACGTCGGCTTCGAAGGCTGAGGAGAGACACACCACCTATGTACCCGACCGCCACTGAGTTGCCCGTTCGCGCGTACGACAACGTGAACGACAGCACCAAGAACGCCCAGCAGGACGCCATGCTGAATCCGCGGTTTTATACCACGGATTTTGCCAAGATCGACGCGCTCCGCATCAAGCCGGAACACCAGCAGATGTGGGACGACATTCTTGCTGAGTTCCGTCGCGATCCCAACAAGAACCACTTCAAGCGCAACGAAGAGTTCGATGCCGACTTCGCGTCTATGGACCCGACGCTGCGCGAGCAGTTCATCGAGTTCCTGGTGTCGTCGGTCACCGCCGAATTCAGCGGCTGCATTCTCTATGCGGAAATCAAGAAGCGGATCAAGAACCCCGAGGTGCGTGAGCTGTTCGGCTTCATGAGCCGTGACGAAGGGCGACACGCGGGATTCATCAACCACACGCTCAACGACTTCGACGTGGCGGTGGATCTCAGCTTCCTCACGAAGGCCAAGAAGTACACGTTCTTTCAGCCGAAGTTCATCTACTACGCCACGTATCTGTCCGAGAAGATCGGGTACGCGCGGTATGTGACGATCTTCCGCAACTTCGAAAAGCAACCCGACAAGCGGTTCCACCCGATCTTCAAGTGGTTCGAGAACTGGTGTCTCGACGAGTTCCGTCACGGCGAGGCGTTCGCGGTGTTGATGCGCTCCAATCCGGAACTGTTGGAAGGGCGGAACAAGCTCTGGATTCGGTTTTTCCTGTTGGCCGTGTTCTGCACGATGTACGTGCGCGATCATGCGCGCGCGCCGTTTTTCGGGTACATGGGGATTGACGTGGACGACTACGATCGGCGCGTCATCACGCTCACGAACCTGATCTGCCGGCAAGTGTTTCCGGACACGATCGACACCGAGAGCGAGGAGTTCTGGGCGTTGATGGATCGGATGTGGAGGAACACGGACGCCATGCGGAAGCATGAAGCGGCTGGCGGATTCCTGTCGGGCGTGAAGGTCGTGTTGCTGAAGGCCGCCAACGCGCTGACGTTCGTGCAGCTGTTCCTCCGCACGCCGCATCGCCAGGCGTTGCCGGCGGATGTCCGTATGCAGCCCGTCTGGTAGCGCCGATGGCACCGAAGCCTGGGGTCTCTGTTCGCGTGTGGCTGACGCTCGGCACGCGGTTTATGCCGTTCGCGGATGTCGCAACCGCGGAGATGCCGTTAAGCCGACTGTTGCGCCTGTCCCTGTTCCAGCTCTCCGTGGGCATGGTGCAGACACTGTTCGTCGGCACGTTGAACCGCGTCATGATTCTCGAGCTGCGGGTACCGGCGTCACTGGTCGCGATCATGCTGGCCATTCCGTTGCTGGCTGCCCCGTTCCGAGCCTTGATCGGCTTCAAGTCGGACACCCACAAGAGCATCCTGGGCTGGAAGCGCGTGCCGTTCCTCTGGGGCGGCACCATGCTGCAGTTCGCTGGCTTGTCGATCATGCCGTTCGCCTTGCTCGTGCTCTCCGATGGCCCCCGCGTCGGGCCGTCGTGGATTGGCCACGCTGGCACGGCGCTCGCCTTCCTGCTCGTGGGCGCGGGCGCGCACACCACGCAGACGGCGGGGCTCGCGTTGGCCACGGACGTCGTGACTG
>CAITQY010000734.1 GCA_903894655.1 uncultured Gemmatimonadota bacterium | reverse complement strand
TGCCGAGCTCTACCTTGGCAACCTTCTCTATGCGATTGAGCGATGCGCGTTGTCGCTCGAAGCCGACGAGAAGCCGCTCGATGCCGCCTTTTACCGTGGCATCGGTCGCAAGATGGCCGATGCCCACGGGCGTACGAAGCCCCGTTTCCCGGACTCCTCCTCACCGGACCGCCCATGATGTCCCATTCGCGTTTTCGCGCCGGCGTCATCGCTGGCTTCTCGGCGGCTCTCGTGGCCCTGACGGCCACGCCGGCGCGTGCCGACGCTAGGCCCGCGGGCTGCGCCGTGGTGCAGGACAGCACGTTGCTCACGCTGTTCGGCAGCGGGCAGCGCTTCCCGGATTTTCTCGCGGCCGCCAAGGCGCGCCGTGAGGGATGGCTCAAAATGGCCGATAGCGCGCGGGTGGATGACGCGCTCGTTGCCCGTGCCAAAGCGGTCGGTGGCACGTGGCATCTGCTGGTGGTGGCCATCGACGCCTGTGGCGACTCGATGAACAACGTGCCCTATTTGGCGAAATTGTCGGAGTTGGTCCCGGGGCTCGACCTCCGAATCGTGCTGCCGGTGAATGGACGGCCGGTGCAGGATACCCACCGCTCACTCGACGGGCGCACCGCCACGCCCACGATTGTGCTGCTGGACAGTACGGGGAACGACGTGGGGTGCATTGTGGAGCTGCCGCGTGAGATCCGCGACTGGGCCCATGGTGTTCGCGCCACGGTCAGCAGTGATTCGCTGCATGCCGGCATCCGCAGCTTCTACGCGGCCAATCGCGGCGTCGCGATCGCCACCGAAGCGGTGGAGATGCTGGAAGCGGCCAAGGCCGGATCACCGCGCTGCGCGCGCGGAGCCCGGCCGTAGCGGCTTCGCCGTAGCGGCTTCGCCGTACCGCTAGCCCAGTAGCGCGGTCCCGGCGTCGAGTCGGGCCCGCACCACGTCGGCCTCTTCGCGGAGGGCCATCAGCACGCGGTCTTCCGGGACGGGCGCCCGATCGGTCGTGAATACACGAAGCCGACGGGCGCTGCGATACAGCTCGTCGCTGAGTCGGGGCAGGTTGATCGCGCCCTCCCAGCCGGCCGCCGTGAGCTGTTCCACACGGCCATCGCGACGCTGCATGGGAATGTCGAGCCCCAGCATCTGCGTCTTGGCGGGATAGTCGAGCAGCACCGCTCCCGCCGGAAGCCCAAGCTCACGGGCGAAGGCATCCTCCACGCGACGGGTGAGATGGAAGTCGCTGGCGATCCACTCCCCCACGTCCTCGCCAAGTGTGGCGGCGGGGCACTCGTACGCCCGCTTATGCAGCCGTCGGAAGCGCAGGCCGTCGAGCATCACGCGGGCTTCGGCTGGCAACGACGGCACATCGAGATGCACCAGCAACCCTTCGTCGGTAAAGTGCGCCACCCGGTCAGCGGCCACGTGGCCCGAGTCGAGCGCGACCGCCACCAGTCGCTTGTACATCGCCGTCGCACTGCGCACGGCGTGATGCCAATACACGTTGCGGTACATCTGGTATTTCGCGAACAACAAGGATTCGAGGGCTGACAACCCTTTCTCGTGCACGCCGACCATTCGGGTGGTGCGCTCGGGTGTCT
Organism: uncultured Gemmatimonadota bacterium; assembly: GCA_903894655.1. Taxonomy (GTDB): domain Bacteria; phylum Gemmatimonadota; class Gemmatimonadetes; order Gemmatimonadales; family Gemmatimonadaceae; genus Gemmatimonas. The sequence goes on along the minus strand of CAITQY010000734.1, from coordinate 475 downwards.
GCACGATCACAAGGGAGTTGAGCAGGCGATCCACATCGATCTCGCCGTACGGGACGCCGCACATGGTGGCGTCGCGCTTGAGATACTCGATCTTGTCGAGATCGAGCGAGCCCGAGATGAGTCCCTGCAAGGCATCGGTGCTGCGGCCGGTGATCAGCGCGAACACTTCCTCGGGGGCTGAGTCGCCCAGGGCGTCGCGGAGCACGGTGGCCACCGGACCGGAGGTGATCAGCGGATACGCCACCTGTTCGTGGTGCGTGACGCCGATCTCCTCGAGGGCGTGCGAGAACGGATAGTGCCCCACGTCGTGCAGCAGGGCGGCCGCCCGCACGATCTGCTGGGCGCGCGCATCGATGCCGTCGAGGGCACCCCGTTCTTCAAGCAGGCGCAGAGCGACCCCAGCCAGGTGCCAGGCGCCCAAGGCATGCTCGAATCTGGAATGCGTCGCTCCCGGATACACCAGAAAGGCGAGGCC
>CAITQY010000733.1 GCA_903894655.1 uncultured Gemmatimonadota bacterium | reverse complement strand
GGCAGGATCTGCGCGGCGGCCGGGTCTCCCCGGCTGACGTCGCGACGCCGGTCAGCACCACACTCACCCTCGTGGCCGGTGGCGCACCGCGCCTCAGCGGCGACGGCCTTCCGCTCACCGCCGCGGAACGTCGCGCGTGCATGCGTCGCCTCGGTGTGCTCGCCGAGGGAATGGAGCTCGTCGTCATAGACTGCGGAGCGCGCTTTGACACGGTGCTCGCTGCCATCACCCCGCACGCCGACGAACGTCTGCTCGCCGTCTCGGCTGGCAGTGATCCGGTCGGACTCGCGTCGACCTACGCGCTTTGTAAAGCGGTGCACGCCCGGCATGCTGCCCTTCCGATAGACGTACTCGTGAACCGGCATGCAGGGAGTGACGCCGCGCGTTGCTTCGACGCCATCGACGCCGGTGCCCGTCAATTTCTTGGAATTTCACTGCGCCTCGCTGGCGCGGTTCCGTCTGATCCGACGCTCGACACCGCGCTACGCGCGGGCATGCCTTTCTCGCACGCGGCCTCCGGTTCACCGGCGGCGATTTCCGCTCACGACGTCGTGATGCGCGCGCTGGCGACTGCTCCACTCTCCCGCTCTGGTACCCGACCATGACTCTCGTTTCTTCGCAAGGATCTGCCACCGTGCACACCAAGCTCTGGCAGTCATACCAGGCCGGCAGTCAGACCGCCCGTGAGCGGCTCCTCGAGGAGCATCTCGGTCTCGTGCACCACGTGGCGCGTCAGGTATCGCGCACGCTCGCGGTGCGCGCCGACTTCGATGAGCTGGTCAGCGCCGGCACGATGGGACTGATGACGGCGCTCGAAAGTTTCGACTTTTCGCGTGGTCTCGCCTTTAGCACGTTCGCCGCGCCCCGCATCCGCGGCGCAATTCTCGATGAGCTGCGCAAGCAGGATCATGTGCCGCGCTCGATCCGTCGCAAGACGCGTGAGATCTCCGCCGGCCGCGAAGCGTTTCAACGCGCTCATGGCCGCGCCCCGGACGAGAAGGAGCTGGCCGAGCAGCTGAACGTCGACATGGACACGCTCTGGCGTTGGCAGGCCGACGTGGAAGGCGCGCATCACATCCCGCTCGATCGGGCGCCAGGTGAACGCGAGAACACGGCACCGGTGCCAGCCGAAACGCTCAGCAGCGAGGGCAGCAACGATGTCGAGGATAGCCTCACGCACGAACAGGAAGTGTCGCACCTCAAGCAGGCGATCCTGCATCTCAAGGACCAGGAGCGCATCGTGCTGTCGCTCTACTACTTCGAGGAGCTCAAGCTGCACGAGATCGCCAAGGTGCTCGAGCTGACCGAGTCGCGCGTATCGCAGATCCGCTCGAAGGCGCTCAGCAAGCTACGCGTCGAACTCACGCCGCTTCGCGAGAACGTGGCATGAGCACGCCGCCGCGCATCGCACCGCGTCGCATGTTTCGCGAGACGATGCAGTTCATCGGCGTCGGCCTCGGCGTCACGGTCATTGGCCTGATTGTGGGCGCCGTGGTCGTGTCGCCCGCCGTCTCGCTGGAACAGCGTCTGCTCGGCATCGGTGCGCTCGCCGGCATCGCCGCCGTGCTGTTGGCCGCCCGACTGGTGATCCGCAGCCTCCGCAATCGCCCCACCAAGACCACCCGTCAGGCGCGCCAAACACCGGCTCCCACGATCACACTCCGCGGCGGCAAGTCGCCGCGGACCCCGCGCGCCGTGGCCGCCCTCGCCGCCGCCGGAGCCGCCCCCACCGAGATCGCCTGGAAAACCGGCCTTCCGGTGGACGCGGTCTCCATGCTGTTGGAAATCTCGGGCTCGCGCATGTCGGCGGTCTGAGCGGCTGACGAAACCACAACGAACCGCTTTACCGCGAATTTCACCGATCATACACGAATTGGCCCAGCGTGAGCGAGCGAGGTCCCCGTGATGACGGTCAGCGCGCTTTTTGTTGTCGAAAACCAAACGCGTTCGTTCGATGGCCACACGACGGTGCGCGTCGCACGACGCGTATCCGCGGTTGTTTTCGTGTAATCCGCGGCAAAGCAGTTCTTGGCCCCCGCCCCACCCCCTCCGGCAACAACCGCCGAGCCCCCCGAGCCATCCGCCTCCAATCGGCAGCTCTTGCCGACCTCCAGGCTCCCCGGTCACCGGGAACGGCACCTCGCAGTACCAGATAAACCCAAGCAGTAAAACAACTTAGAGAAAATATCCCGGTCGGGCCATTTGTGGCCCGACCATTGCTTTTACCGTCGTGTGTAAGTGCACCCTTTTCAAACCACGACCATGCCCGGACCCGTTCGCACCAATGGAATGAGCAGTGCTGCCGCCGCCATGCAGATGCTGGAGCGGAAGCAGCAGGTGCTCGCCAACAACCTCGCCAACGCCTCCACCCGCGGTTTCAAAGCGGAGACGGCGTTCGCACGGCTGATGGACAACCAGCTCGCCAAGACCGACACCGCCCTCGACCTCTCCGCCGGCTCCCTGACCGAGACCCACAACAGTCTCGATCTCGCCGTCGAAGGCGACGGGTTCTTCGTTACCCAGACCCCCAACGGGGAACGCTTCGTCCGCAACGGCAGCTTCCGGCTCGATACGGATCGCCAGCTGGTGGATGAACGCGGCAATCCGGTGCTCGGCGAAGAGGGGCCCCTGGTGCTCCCCACGGGCACCGTGGAAATCGGGGAGGACGGCACCGTCAAAGTGAACGGACGCGTACTGCAGCGACTGCGGCTCGAGCGCGTGGCCGACGGTGTGCAGCTCATGCACGAAGGTGGCACCCAGTTCGTCCCCGATGCCTCGCGGCAGGCGATTCCGCCCGCCGAACGCACCGTGAAACAGGGATTCCTCGAGGAATCCAACGTCAACACGATGTCGGCGATGACCGACATGCTCGCCGTGCTGCACCGCTACGGTGCCGCGCAGAAGGCGCTTTCGACCATCGATGCCGCGCGCGGAACGTCCGTGAACGACCTCGCCAAGCCCGTTTAAGGAGAAGAGGACATGGATCCGGCACTACGCGCCGCCGCTACCGGCATGATGGCGCAGCAGACCCGCACCGAAGTCATCGCCAACAACCTCGCCAACGTGAACACGCCCGGCTTCAAGCGGAGCCGTGCGCACTTCGAGGACCTGCTGTACCAGACCGTACAGGATCAGGCCATCCTCGGCGAGACCGCCACCAACACCACTGCCGCCATTCAGGTCGGACGTGGTACGCGACTCTCCGGCGTGCAGCGCATGCACGAACAGGGGCCGCTCGAACAAACCAACCGCAATCTCGACGTCGCGGTCGAAGGCGAAGGCTTCTTCCAGGTGCAGCTGCCGAACGGCGAGACCGCCTACACGCGTGACGGCAGCTTCCAGATCTCCGATCAAGGGCAGCTGGTCACCAGCGCAGGCTACGGATTGCAACCGCCCATTCAGATCCCGATCGACGCCGCCGAACTCACGATCTCGAACACCGGCATCGTCTCCGTGCGTCGCGGCAACGACATCGAACCGACCGAACTCGGACGCATCGAGATCGCGCGCTTCGCGAATCCGTCGGGACTCATGTCGCTCGGACAGAACTTGCTGGCGCCCACCGCCGCGTCGGGACAGCCGGTGGTTGGATTCCCGAACGACGAAGGCATGGGACGTCTACAGCAGGGCAGTCTGGAAGGCAGCAACGTCGAAATCGTGACCGAGATGGTGGAGATGATCGCCGCCATGCGCGCCTATGAGATCAACTCGAAAGCCATCAAGACAGCCGACGAGATGGGTCAGATCGCCAACAACATCACCCGATAGTCCGCCACATGAAACTCGTGTTCATGCGACTCCTGATTTCGACGTGCATGTTCGCCGGCGCGGCCTCCGGCACGGCCTCCGTGCTCGGCGCGCAGGAACGCACGATCACGGTATCGG
>CAITQY010000732.1 GCA_903894655.1 uncultured Gemmatimonadota bacterium | reverse complement strand
GCAGAGCACACCGCCAACAATTTTTGCAGTGCTCTGCGAACTCTGCGTTCTCTGCTTCTCTGCGTAATCAGTTCACGATCACCGCCCCCGAGCGCAGCCGCCGAGCGCAGCCCCCGAGCGCAGCCCCCGAGCCTACCGCACCCGCTCGCGCCAGAGCATCAGTGTGTAGTCCACCGTCGCCACCAGCCCGAGCGTGCCGACCGCGATCACCAGGCCGTCAACGGTGGCCGGCGCCAGCAACACAGCGACAAAGGTGAGCAACTGCAGCCCCGTCACGATCTTGCCCAGCGGACGGGCACGGAAACGGATGGGGCGCAGCCAGCTCACGTTGCGCGCCGTGAACCAGCCGATCAGCGACATGATGTCGCGGAAGAAGATCGCCACCGCCTGCCAGATCGTGAGCTGATCGCCCAGCACATACGCGATCACGACGCAGAGCACGAAAAAACGATCGGCCACCGGGTCGATCAGCGCGCCAAAGCGCGACGCCACCTTCGTGCGACGGGCGATCCAGCCGTCGAGGAAATCGGTGAGCGAGGCCACCGCAATCAAGGCCAACCGAACCGGCACGGCATCCATCACCAGAAATCCCACCGCCAGAATCACGCGCGATGTGGACACCAGGTTGGGCACCGTGAGCACCGTCGGAGTTTCCGTATGGGCCATGCTGGAAACTACCGACACCGGGGGTCGGGGTGCCAGCGACGACGCGCGTTGTGTAACGTGCCCCCATGACCGATCCACTTGCCCTGCTCGTGCTCAGCGTGGCGATGGCTGTGCTGGCGTGGGATATCGCGCTCGCCGGCTGGATCGCGGCGCAGCGAGAAGCACCGCGGGTCTTTACCAATCTCACCGCCTTCTGCGGACTGCTGGTCGCGCCGGCCCTGCTCGTCGTCGTCGCCACCGCGACCGAGACCGGCGCACGAACGATCTCAGGCATCTCGTGGCTGATGCCGATGATCGCCTGTGCCTTTGTGCTGCAAGTGCTCTATTCGCTGCTCACCCGCTTGGTGTCGGTGGTCGTCGCGTTGCCCATCCTGCTCTACGACGTGGTGATCGCAGCGGTCGCCATCGGTGACTACCTCGCCTCGCAGCAGGGCGGTGCGCCGCTCCCGCTGCAGGCCGCCGTGGCGGCCCGTGACGTCATTCTCGGCATGACGGCGGGACGCGCCGCGCTGGTGTCTCCACTCGCCATGTTGGTGCCGATGATCGCGCCCGCCTATCCCGCGCGTTGGCGCCTGTCGGGTGCGGCTCGCGCCATGCTCGTGCTCGCTGCCACCGTACTGACCACCCTGCTCGTGCTGGAGTGGCCGCGCGGCATCGCCGCGGTGCGGAGCTACGAGGCGGCGTACGCCGAGCCGATGCAAGCGCGACCAGCCGGCGACTTCGCCATCGGCCTGCGCATCTTCCCCGTGCTCAACGGGGCGCCCCCGGCGCGGGCCGTACTGGCCGACCGGCGTCTCATGAAGCAGCTCGAGCCCGACGTGGTGCTGGTTGTGATCGACGAAGACGGTTGGCACGGTGGCGCCCTCGACTCGCTGTCGCGCGTCTTGCAGCCGCTGCGCGACGACAGCGTGCAGATCGCCGTCGCGTTGCGCCTCGCGCGAGGCGTGGTGGCCCCCGACGATGCCGAACGACAGGCGGCCGTAGAACGCGTGCTGCTGCGCATTCGCCCCGACGTGATCTTCCCTGGACTGATCGATCCGCTCCCGTCCATCCTCAGCTCCACGCCGCGGTCGTCCGACTGGTGGCGTGCACTCATGCTCCGGAGCGCGGCGACGGTGAAGCGGGTGCGTCCGCGTACGCTCGTGGCCTGGAGCGCGTCGCGTCTCGATGCCACCGACAGCGCCGTGTATGCGTGGGCATCCGAGCCCTCGTCGCCGGTGTCATTGATCGGTGCGGTGTCGTTTCCCTCCTTCTCCGGATTGCCCGCGGTCGACGCACGCTTGCGGGCCTTCGACCGCTGGCACCAGCGGGCCGTCGCCCGAGGCGGGGGCGCGCAGTCTCACTGGTTGGTCACGGTGGGCGGACTGCCGCATGCACACGGCGACGCCGCCCAACTGGCGGCGATTCGCCACGCGCTGGCCTGGGGGTCACAGCGCGCGTGGATTCAGGGCGCGATCATCGGCGAGCCTGCCGACTACACCGCTTGGGTGGGACTGCGCGCCGCCAACGGCCGCCTTCGCAGCAGTGTGCCCTCGCTGTCGCTCGCCGCACGACAGATGCGAGCGCTGCGACCGAAGACGCCGCCCTGATCGTCGCGCGATCTAGCCGATCACCCCGCGCACCACGCCTTCGGCCACCCGCGACGGATCGAACGATGCGCGCGCCATCCGAAGCACATCGGCGCCCTGCACCGCCGCCAGACGATCAACCACGTCGTGGCGCTCATGCAGTCCTTCGCCGAACAGCCACGCATCGACCATGTCGCCCAGCACGCTGCTCCCCGACTGCTGCGCAATGGCGTGCGTGCCGATCAGATAGCGTCGCGCCCGCTCCATTTCTTCGTCGGTGGGTGGCGACTCGCAGAATTTGGCGAACTCTCCCAGCAATCCAGCGCGCGCTTCGTCCTCGCGGGACGGGGATGTGGCGATGTACGCCGCGAAGGCACCACCGGCTCGGCGTTCAATGGGAAACGCACTCACGGTGTACGCGAGCGATTGCTTGTCGCGCAACTGCTCGAAGAAGCGTCCACCCAACCCACTGGCCACCGCCGACAACAGCCGCGCGGCGAACCGGTCCGCAGAAAAGCGCGACGGTCCGGGGAAGAGCATGGCCAACGCTGTCTGCTTCTTCGCGCGCTCCTCACGCAGGACCTGCGCTTCCAGCGGCCACGCCACCAGCGCGGGTGCGATGTCATCCTGCCACTGCAACAACGGGAACGCGCGATCGACGACGCCCGCAACATCATCGGGTGTCACATCACCCACCACCGCAATCACCGACGCGCCACGTGCGATGTGCTCGGTGTGAAAAGCGCGCACGCTCTCGGTGTTCACCTGCGCCAGCGACGCGTCCGTACCGATCACCGAGCGCGCATACGGATGCGCGCCGTACGCGGCGATCGATGCCAGTCGCATGGGCCAGCGATACATGTCGTCGCGCGCACGGGTCGACTCGGCCAGTGCGAGCGCGCGCTCGGTACTCACGCCTTCGTCAGGAAAGACCGGGTGCTGCAGGACATCACCCAACAGCTCTGTAGCCGCCGAGAAATGCCGGACCGGCACCGACATCGTCCAGCCGATACTTTCGAGCGCCGCGCTCACGCCGATGCTGCTGCCCAATTCCTCGGCCAGCTCGGCGATGCGTGCGCCACTGCGCTGCGCCGTGCCCTTGAGCATCGCCTGCGCCGTGAGGCGGGACAGCCCCTCGTACGATGCCGGCTCCACGCACGAACCGCCGCGCTGGAACACCCCCACATTCACCAACGGCGTGCCGGGGCGCGGGAGCACCAGCAGCGGTACGCCCAATGCGGTGCGATATACATGAACATCGCGCTCCACCCGCTCGGCCCGTACCCCCACATGCACGGCCGGGGCCTCGATGACGGCACTCGACCCCGGCGTGAGCACGCGCGGGTCAACCAGCACACTGCTGCCCTGCCCTTCCTCGGCGCGCAGCATGTCGCGCAACGCCGCCTCGTGCTCCGCCAACGGCGCCGCGCCATTCGGGCGATACGAGATCACCGCGACCTGTTCGGGGTCGAGGTGCGTGGCCAGTGCGTCCTGAAGATCCCGAGGCGTGAGCGATAGCAGCGCGTCATAGTAGCGGCCGGCCAGATCGAGTCCGCCTTCGGCTTCCCACGACGCGAGATACGTGGCCTGTCCATCCATACTTTCGAGACGACGCAACCAACGCGCCTCGATGATGCTCTGCGCCCGGGCAACTTCACTGGCCCGGAACCCTACCGTGCGCGCGGCCTGCAGTTCACGCCACAAATAGCGCGTAGCATCGCGCGCATGCTCGGCCGGCGACTCGGCATGCGCCACGAACACGCCGATGTCGCCGGCGGTATAGCCCCACGCCGAGACGGCCGAGGCCAGCTGTCGTTCGCGAATCGCCCGATAGAACCGCGAGGCGCGCCCCGAGCCGAGGGCGAGCCCGGCCAGATCGAGTGCAGGGGTGTCAGCGTGCTTCATCGGCGGCGTACGCCATCCGAAGGCGATGTGCTGCTGCGCGATGTCCCCGCTCCATTCGCGCAACCGGAACCCGGGTGGTGTCACTTCGATCGGACCACGCTCGCGAGGCGGCGTGCGGTGCGCGAGCTGTCCGTGGCGCAGCGCCACTTCGCGTCGCACCTCGTCGATGTCGACATCACCGACGATGGACAGCACGGTGTTGTCGGGACGATACCAACGCGTGTAGAACGACATAAGCTGCTCGCGCGTCAGCGCACGCAGCCCGGGTTCGTCGCCCATGCGCCACCGCCGGATGCGATGCCGGTCGAACAGCGTCGCGTAGAGCGTTTCAATC
>CAITQY010000731.1 GCA_903894655.1 uncultured Gemmatimonadota bacterium | reverse complement strand
GCACAATCATCCGTCGGGATTGCTCGAGCCGAGTGATGCCGATCTCGAAGTCGCGGCGCGCATTCACGGCAACGGCGTGGGCTTCGCGATCGTGGATAACGAGGCCACGCGCGTGTACGTGGTGGCCGAAGTGCCGCGCAGCAAGCAAAAGCTGCCGGTGTCGCTCGACGACGTGGACGTCACGCTCGGGCCCTACGGCCTGATCGCGCAGACGATGCAGCGCGTGAGCGGGTCGCGCGATTACGAAGATCGCCCCAGTCAGCGCGCGATGGCGGCGGCGGTCACGGAGACGTTCAATCGCGGCGGAGTGGCGCTGCTGGAAGCCGGCACCGGCGTGGGCAAGTCGCTGGGCTACCTCGTGCCCGCGCTACGCTGGGCCGCGGCCAATGGCGAACGCACGATCGTGTCGACGAACACGATCACGCTGCAGGAGCAGCTGGTGGCGAAGGATTTGCCGTTCCTGCAGCGCGCGCTCACCGATCAGAAGGTGCGCTTCGCACTGTTGAAGGGATGGCGGAACTACCTCTGTCTCCAGCGCCTGGAGCAGGCGCGGGGAGCGGGTGCCGCGCTGTTCGACGACGGTGGCGCTGGTGATGTGGAGCAGATCGCCGAGTGGGCGGAGAAAACGCAGGACGGGTCACTGGCCGACCTGCCTACGCCGCCGCGTCCTGATGTATGGGATGAGGTGGCAGCCGAGCCCGATTTGTGCGGACGCATGAAGTGCTCGTTTTACGACAAGTGCTTTTTGTTCAAGGCGCGCAAGGAAGCGGCGGCCGCCGATGTGGTGGTGGTGAATCACCACTTGCTGCTCTCCGACGTCGCCGTGCGGCGTCAGGCGCAGAATTGGGAAGACTCAGCCGTCCTGCCGGCGTACAAGCGACTAGTGATCGACGAAGGCCATCATCTCGAAGACGCGGCCGCGTCGCACTTGGGCAGCTCGATCACGCGTCGCGCGCTGGCGCGGTTGTTCAACCGACTCGAGCGTCGCGGCAAGGGACTGTTGCCGGCCCTCGCGGCGAAGCTTGGGGGCTTCAGCGATCTGCACAGCGTGGCCAGTCTCGATTTGGTACAGCAGCGCATGGTGTCGAGTGCGGCCACGGCGCGCGATCGCACGCAGCTGCTGTTCGAGTTATTGTCGGCGGTGCTCGAAGGCACCGGTGGTCCCATTCTGCGGCTGACGGATGAATTTCAGCAGCATCCGTTGTGGCTGAACGGTATTGAAGACACGCTCGCCGAGCTGCTCATCGAAATTGCTGCGCTGTCTGACGGATTGCGCCTGGTGACCGAGCGATTGGAGAGCGATCAGAAGCGCAGTGAAGAGATGGCGCCGTTGCTGAGCGAAGTGCGTGCGGTCACGCGCCGATTGGCGGGCGCCGGGGATTCGTTGTCGCGCGGATTGCAGCCGCCCAAGGATAATGATCCGGTGGTGCGCTGGATGGAATTCCAGGGCAAGCCGACCGCCACGGAGCGCAACGTGGCCGTGCATTGTGTGCCGCTGGACTTGGCGCCGGTGTTGCGCGACGACCTGTTCGGTCGCGTCGAGACCACGGTGATTACGAGCGCGACCTTGGCTACTGATGGCGGTTTCGGCTTTCTCGAGCAGCGGCTGGGGCTCGACGAGGGCACGTTCAACAAGCGCACGGCGATTTTCGAGTCGCCGTTCAACTATCCGCGTCAGGCGTTGCTGGTGGTGCCCACCGATTTGCCGGCGCCGAACGAGCATCCGCGCGAGCATTTCGCGGCGGTGGTGCAGCAGATGCGCGATCTCATCCTTGCGAGTGACGGTGGCCTGTTCGGCCTGTTCACCAGTCATCGCGACGTGCGCGAGATGGCGCAGCAGTTGCGGGATATGGGGATGGACGGGCCGACGCCACTCTTGGTGCACGGCGAGGAGCCGCGCGATGTGTTGCTGCAGCGCTTCCGTGATTCCGGTCGCGCCGTGCTGCTGGGCACCGCCACCTTCTGGGAAGGCGTGGACGTGCCGGGCAACGCGCTGCGCGGCTTGCTGATTGCCAAGCTGCCGTTTCGCGTGCCCACCGAGCCCATGGTGGCGGCGCAGTGCGAAGCGATCGAAGCGCGCGGCGGTAATGCCTTCGTGGAGTTCATGCTCCCGCATGCGTCGCTGCGGCTCAAACAGGGCTTTGGCCGGCTGATCCGGACCGCCACCGACGCCGGGGTGGTGGTCATCAGTGATCCACGTGTGGTCACCAAGCGCTACGGGCGTGATTTGCTGAACGCGCTGCCGCCGGCGAAAAGGGTGACGGGGCCATGGGGTACGGTACGGGACGAGGTGTCTCGGTTCTATGCGAGCGAACGAACGGCACGTTGAGGGCATGGGGTGAAATCAGTGTACCGCGGCTGGCCCCGACAAACAAACAGCCTGACCGCGAATTCACGCGAACACCGCACGGCAGAACAGCAGCTATCTGAATAAGGCAAACGGCAAGCCTTCCTGGCGCCCATCCGTGTCGCGTCCGCGCTCATTCGCGGTGCAGCAGTTGGCTGTTCACGTGGCACCTGAGATTAGCCCGCACGAAATCCCGGAAAGTTGCGTAGCTTTTGGCACGCGCATTCACCGCTACTCCGACTCAGCACCCGCGAGCTCACATGTCTACTCCGTCAAAGATCGTCTGCGTTGGCCGCAACTACGTCGCCCATGCCCGTGAAATGGGCAACGACGTGCCCACTGAGCCGATGTTCTTCCTCAAGCCGCCGTCGTCGATCATCCGCGAAGGTGATGCGATCGTGCTGCACCCGATCTCGACGCACATCGAATTCGAAGGCGAGATTGCGCTGGTGATCGGCAAGCGGCTCACCAAGGCCACCGAAGAAGAAGCCATTGCGGGTATTGCCGGTGTGGTGGCGTTGAACGACGTCACCGCGCGCGACTTGCAGCGCAGCGACAGCCAGTGGTCGCGGGCGAAGGGCATGGACACCTTCTGTCCGATCGGTCCGGAAAGTGCGGCGCCGGCCGATCTGTCGGGGATCACGCTGATCACCCGGGTGAACGGCGTAGAATGCCAGCGGGCCACGGCGGCCGACATGGTGTTCCCGATCCCGATGCTCCTGTCGTTCATCTCCCAGTTCATGACGCTCGAACCGGGTGATATCGTAGCCACCGGCACCCCGGCTGGAACGAAAGCCCTGCATCCTGGCGACGTGGTTGAAGTGGAGCTGGTCGGGCTCAGCATCGTGTCGAATCCCGTGGTGTCGGGCACCTGAGCCGAATTTCAGGGTATCTTTCCGGATATGTCCACGATTCCCCCCTCCCGCGGTCGCCATGGCTCTGGTGACACGCCGCCGGTGCCGCCGGCGGGGGAATCGGTAGCGCCAACGGCCAGCCGCACACGGGGCGCGCTCAGCGCCCGGGCGCGGTCGGGCGGGGCGGTACGCGAGAAGCAGCGTGCGTCACGCGCCGTCCTCATCGCGGTCGGCATCCACCTAGTGGTGGGCGCGGTGCTGGTGCAGGTGCTCACCATCGGCTACGGGATTCCGTCGTGGCTCCGATTCAGCGACGGCGAGCCGCCGCTCGAGGAACGACTCACGTACGTCGCGCCGCGCGTGCCGCCCAAGCCGGTGGCACAGGTGAAGCCGCCCACCACCAAGCGTGCGACCACGACGCGGCCGTCAGTGACCACGCCGTTCACGGCGGGCCCCGAAGTGGTATCGGCCCCATCGGCGCCGCGCGATACCGGCAGCGGTGCGGCAGTGGGTCAGGGAGACGGCAGCGGCATCGGTGCTGGTGACCCCAACGTGCGCGGCATCCGGCCTGGATATTTCGACGGGCGTGTGTGGCGGGATCCGGTGGTCGTAGGCAACGCCGGCGGTGGCGGCGGTGGCGATCGGGCCGACAACCTCGACAGTATCATGGGCTTCATGCTCACGCAGGCAGCCGACTCGCTCGATTCGCTCAACCGCGCGCAGGGTCGTACCGGTCGGAAGCCCGGCGACTGGACCAAGACCGGCAAGAACGGCGAGAAGTGGGGCTGGGACAGCCAAGGCATTCGTTTGGGGAAGGTCATGATCCCCAATGCCCTGCTGGCGTTGCTACCGCTCAACGCCGGTACCGCCGGTCGCATGAGCGGTAACCTGACGCAGATGGACGCCGACCGCCGGTTGGCCGCGTCGCGCGCCGATATCATGCGTATGTCCGAACGCGGCATGGGCGAAGCCGACTTTCGCAAAATCGTGAACGAACTGCGCGATCGTCGCGAGAAGGAACGTCGCGTCCGACTCAAGGCGCCGAGTGCTACGGTGGCCGCGCCGTTGAAGAGCGGCGGCGACCGGTAGGATCGCAGGGCGCCGCGCGGGTTACAGGCGGGCCACAGGCTAGCGCTGCTGCTGCTGCTGTGCGCGATGCGCCGCTAGCACCTCGGCCCTCACGCACTCGGTGAGCTCTTCCTTCAGCGCGGCAAAGGCGACGGTGGTCTTCATCGAGTAGTGCCGTGGGTGCGGGAGGTCCACCGGACGGTCCAGCTTGATGCGGCCTGGGCGCGCGCTCATCACCACGGTGCGGCTGGCCATGAATACGGCCTCGTCGATGTCGTGGGTAACGAAAAGCACGGTCTTGCGCTCGGCCTCCCAGATCTCCAGCAGCAATTCCTGCATCAGCTCTCGCGTCTGGTGGTCCAGCGCGCCGAAGGGCTCGTCCATCAGCAGGATGCGCGGCCCGTTGGCTAGCGCGCGGGCGATCGCCGTGCGCTGCTGCATGCCACCTGAGAGCTGCTTGGGGTAGTGCTGCTCGAAGCCCGTCAAGCCGACCTTGGCGATGAAGCCGTGCGCGATCTCGAGCTGCTGCGGCCGCGCTACGCCGCGTTCGCGCAGGCCGAAACACACGTTGTCCAACACGTTCAGCCAGGGGAACAGCGTATAGCTCTGGAACACCATACCGCGGTCGGCGCCGGGGCCCTCGATGCGGTGGCCGTCCAGCTGCACCGCACCGGCCGTGGGCTGGTCCAGCCCGGCCACGATACGCAGCAGCGTGCTCTTACCGCAGCCGCTGGGCCCGAGAATGGTGAGGAAGTCGTTCTCGGCCACGTCCAGGTCGGTGGACTGCAGGGCCAGGGTACCGCCCCCGGCACCGTCAAAGCGGCGCTCCACGCCGCGGATGGTGAGGATGGGCGTCAATGAACAGACCGCATGGGTTGCCGCACGCCGTCGACGCGGTGGGGTGAGGTCGTCATCGTGGGCTCATCGGCCCAGGGCCGCCCAGAGAAACAGCCGCCGGTTCACGGCCTTGAACAGCAGGTCGCTGGCCAAGCCGATGACGCCGATTACGATGATGCCGAAGATGATCTGGTCGGTGGCCAGCAGCGCCTGGCTGTCGGTGATCATGTGGCCGATACCGCTGGATGCGCCGATCATCTCGGCCACGATCACGTAGGTCCAGGCCCAGCCCAGCACCATACGCAGCGTCTCGGCGATCTCGGGCGCCGCGCCCGGGATCAGTACGCGCCGGATCAGCCCCCGATCGCCCACGCCCAGGGTGTAGGCCGCCTCCACCAGATCGCGCCGCGTGTTGCCCACGATCACGGCAATCATCAACACCAGTTGGAAGAAGCTGCCGATGAAGATGACGGCGAGCTTCTGCGCCTCGCCAATGCCCACCCACAGGATGAGCAACGGAATGAAGGCGCTGGCCGGCAGGTAGCGGGCAAAGCTGACAAAGGGCTCGAAGAAGGCCTCGACGGGCTTGTAGGCGCCCATGGCCACGCCCAGAGGCAAGGCCATGGAGGTGGCGATGAGGAAGCCGCCCAGCACGCGCCATACGGTCATGCCGATGTCTTCGGCAAAGCCCATCTGCGTCAGCAACACCCAGCCTGACTTCACCATGGTTAGCGGATCGGCCAGAAAGGTCGCGCTCACGAAGCCACCCAGCGTGGCCACCGCCCAAGCGGCCACGAAGACGACGAAGAAGGCCACGCCCAGCACCACGCGGGTGCCGGGCGCCACAGGATTCAGCGGCTTCACGATACGGGTCGCGTTACTTCAGGAAGCGCGTGTCGGCCAGCTTGGATATGTCCGGCACGGCCTTGATGATGCCGGCCTCGAGCAGGATCTCGGCGGCCTTTTTGCTGAACGCGGCGTGTTCGCCGGCGAAGAACTTGACGTTGGCCTCGCGGTCCTGCCAGCGCAGGAACTTCTGGCTGCCCTCGAACCGCTCGGCGGTCTGCTTGACATCGGCGCCCATGATTTCGAAGCTCTTCTTCGGCTGAGCCTTGATCATGGCCACGGCGTCGAAGTAGGCGTCGGTCAGGGCCTTGGCGGCCTTGGGGTTCTCGGCCAGGAACTTGGGCGTGCAGCCGAAGGTGTCCATGATCATCGGGTAGTCCAGCGTGGTGGCGATGATCTTGCCGGCTTCAGGCTTGGCTCGCACCGCACCCAGGTAGGGTTCGTATGTCATCGCCGCGTCAACGCCGTCGGTGCCGGCGATCATCGCGTTGGCGGCGGCCTGCGGCTCGAGGTTGACGACCTTGACGTCCTTGATCGACATCCCGTTCTTCTTGAGCATCCAGGCCAGCGTGAAATAAGGCGCCGTGCCGGGTGCGCTGGCGGCCACGGTCTTGCCCTTCAGATCGCTGATCTTGGTGATGCCGGGCTTGACCACCATGCCGTCGGCGCCATAGCTCTTGTCGAGTTGGAAGATCTGTGTGGTCGGCACGCCGTTGGCGTTCCAGACGACCCAGGTCTC
>CAITQY010000730.1 GCA_903894655.1 uncultured Gemmatimonadota bacterium | reverse complement strand
CCGGCTAAGGCACCGGCTAAGGCACCGGCCAAGGCACCGGCTAAGGCACCGGCCAAGGCACCGGCTAAGGCACCGGCTAAGGCACCGGCCAAGGCACCGGCCAAGGCACCCGCCAAGGCTCCGGCCAAGGCACCGGCGAAGAAGGCGGCGAAGGCTCCGGCTAAGTCGGCGGCCAAAGCTCCGGCGAAGAAGGCCGCCAAAGCTCCTGCCAAGAAGGCGCCGGCCAAGAAGAAAAAGTAGTTCGACGTGTTCGCCGCGTCGGCACCGAGTCGCCTCGACTTCGGAGGAGGGTGGACAGATGTCCCACCCTATCCCGGAGAGCGAGGCGGCTTTGTTTGTAACCTCGCCATCGAGCGGCGAGCCCGCGTCACGCTCCAACCGGGACTCGCCGAGGCGAACCGCCTTCCGCTGGTCGCCGCCGCATTACGTCGCGCCGGCTACGATGGGCGGGTCACCATCGCGAGCGACTTCCCGATCGGCGCGGGGCTCGGTGGATCATCCGCGGCCGGCGTCGCGCTCGCAGCCGCGCTCGCGGCCGCGCTCGCGGCCGCCACCGCCGCGGGGCAAGAAGAACAGCCGCATCCGGCGTGGCTCGCCGAGTGGAGTCGCGCCCTCGAGGTGGACGAACTGGGGATCGCCGGCGGCCGTCAGGATCACTACGCCGCCGCTTTCGGTGGCGCGCTGGGGCTGACGTTCGGCGACGGTGTGTCGGGCGACCACGTGTCGGTGGAACAGATTTCTCTATCTCCTGCCGCAGAGGCCGAGCTCGAGGCGCGCATCACCCTCGTGTACACGGGTGAGTCACGCATCTCAGGGGACACCATCACGGCCGTGCTCAACGCCTACCGCGATCGCTCGCCGCGTGTCGTGGAGGCGCTCGGCCGTATGGCCGCGCTGGCTCGCGACATGCGGAGCGCCTTGCATGCGGCCGACGTGACCGCGTTGGCTGCGCTCGTGGACGAACACTGGATTCATCAGCGTGCCCTGCATCCGCGAATCACCACCAAGCGCATCGACGTGATCGAGCGAGCGGCCCGCGCCGCTGGCGCACAGGGGTTGAAGGCACTCGGCGCCAGCGGCGGCGGTTGCGTGATGATCGTGAGCGATGTCGACGACGTCGCTCGCGTGGTCGAGGCCGTCTCGCCGTTCGGCGAGGTTTTGCCGTGGCGCATCGCCGCGCGTGGGGTAGAGGTGTCGCGGCTCTCGCCGGACGCCTAAACTGTACCTTGTGACGAACCGCTATCCGCTCGATGCCGTGGCGCTGACCGCTTCGCTGGTCGCGATCGATTCGCGCAATCCGTCGCTCGTGCCCGATGGGCCGGGTGAACTCGCCTGTGCCACGCATCTGGCGGCCGTGCTGACGGCGTGGGGCTTCGCGGTGTCGCTGCAGGAGATCGCCCCCGGCCGAGCCAACGTGATCGCGCGCATCGGTCCCAGCGGCCGGACGCCGCTCGTCTTGAATGGCCATCTTGATGTCGTCGGCGTAGACGGCATGTCGCACGCGCCGTTCGAGCCCGAGGTGCGAGACGGCAACCTGTTCGGGCGCGGCTCAACCGACATGAAAGGCGGCGTGGCGGCTATGTGCGTGGCCGCCGCCCGCGCCGCCGCGCGTGGTTCGCTGGCCAGTGAGATCATCATCACGGCCGTGTGCGACGAAGAGTACGAGTCGATCGGCACGCGCGCGTTGCTCGCGCAGGGACTGCGCGCGACCGGTGCGATCATCACCGAACCCACCCGCATGGCGATCGCGCCCGCGCACAAAGGCTTCGCGTGGATCGAAGTGGTACTGCATGGTCGCGCCGCCCACGGCAGTCGGTACGACGTGGGTATCGATGCGAACCGTCATGCGGGCCTGCTGCTGGCCGCCCTCGACCGGTACGAACTCGACGTGCTGGCATCCCGCGTGCACCCACTCCTGGGCCGCGCTTCACTGCACGCGTCGTCGATCGTGGGTGGAACCGGCTGGTCCACGTACGCCGACCGATGCACGCTGCGCATTGAACGCCGTACGCTGCCCGGCGAGAATGGCACTCAGGCGCTAGCCGATATCCGCACCCTGTGCGATGCCCTCACCGCCTCTCGGCCGGGCTTTCATGCCGATGTCTCGCTGGTGTGCGCACAGCCTCCACTCGATCTCGCGAGCGAGGCCCCACTGATCGTCTCGATGCGCGCGGCCTGTACGGCGGCTG
>CAITQY010000729.1 GCA_903894655.1 uncultured Gemmatimonadota bacterium | reverse complement strand
CTGCACGCCGGCATCAGATCCGGTGGCCAGCGCGATGGTGAAGTCATCGCCGGCTCCACGAGGCGGCAGCAACTCCGCGGGCACGAATCCGTCCTGCAAGCGCGCCGAAAGCCCAAGCAACTTGCGCAGGGTGACGTTCTCATCGGCGACGGCCTTCACCTGCAACGCCTGCGTGGCCAACTGACCACGCGTGACCAGCACATCGGTGCGCGCACCGATCGCCGCGCGCACCGATGCCGCTCGTCCCTCCAGTCCCACGAGGGGCGAGAGTATCGTCGTGCGCAACGTGGCGGCAAATCCTTCTCGCGTGCGGCGCGGCAGGATCAGCGCGAAGACAGCCAGGAGGACACACACCAGCACGAGGCTGGTGTCGAGTCGCCCATCGGATCGGACGCGTGGAGCCACCGCGCGATCAAGTCGTGAGGACGGACCAGTACTTCTCCTCGTCATCGAGGATCTTGCCGGTACCGCGCACGACGCATGTCAGGGGATCTTCGTCGACGTGAATCGGCAACCCCGTTTCCTGACTGAGCAGCACATCGAGTCCGCGGATCAACGCACCGCCACCAGTCATCACGATGCCGCGATCCACGATGTCCGACGCGAGTTCTGGCGGCGTGATTTCAAGCGCGCGCCGAACGGCGTCGACGATCTGTTGAATGGGCTCCTGAATCGCTTCGCGGATTTCGCTGGAGTGCACGCGCACGGTTTTCGGGATGCCCGACACAAGATCGCGACCCTTCACTTCCATCTCCCGCTCATCGCCAACGGGATACGCCGAGCCGATCTGAATCTTGATCTGCTCGGCCGTGGGCTCGCCGATCAGCAGGTTGTAATTCTTACGCATGAACTGCACGATGCTGATATCGAGCTCGTCGCCGCCGGTGCGAATCGACGTGTCGCTCACGATACCGGACAACGCGATCACGGCGATTTCCGTCGTCCCACCACCAATGTCGATCACCATGTTGCCAGTCGGCGATTCAACGGGAAGCCCGACACCGATGGCCGCCGCCATCGGTTCTGTCACCATAAACACTTCCTTCGCGCCGGCACCAAGGGCCGAATCGCGCACGGCGCGCTTCTCCACTTCAGTAATGCCGGACGGCACGCAGACGATCACGCGCGGCTTCACCTTGAACACGTGCTTGTCGATCACCAGCGTGAGAAAGTAGCGGAGCATTTTTTCCGTCACATCGAAGTCGGCGATGACGCCGTCCTTCATCGGCCGGACGGCCATGATGCCGTCGGGCGTGCGACCGAGCATGCGTTTGGCTTCCAGACCGACACCCTTGAGCTTCTTGGTCTCGCGATCCAGCGCGACAACGGAGGGCTCGTTCAGCACGATCCCCTCACCCTTCACGTAAATGAGGGTGTTGGCGGTGCCGAGATCGACTGCGATGGCATTCGCCGGGAAGAACGAGTTGGACTTATTGAAGGGCCAGAACATCCAGGTATGTGCTCGACGGCGCGAGGCGCCGGGAAAGGGCATGCTGCGGCAGCAATGATGGGTAAGGTACGCGTCGGCCAGAGCAGTGACAAGCTGTTGTCGCAGCGTGACCTAGCTCACGTGACACGATCCGGGATGGAAACGACGAGAGGCCACCGGACGCGGAATCCGGTGGCCTCTGCTGATCCCGCGGGTTGCCTTACGCGACGAACGTCGCCGGGTCCGTGAAATCCATTCCGAAGGCATCGGACACGCCCTGATAGGTGAGCTTTCCTTCAGTCATGTTCAGGCCTTTGAGCAGCGCCCCATTCTCGCGCAGCGCCTTCTTCCACCCCTTGTTGGCGAGCAGCAACGTGTACGGAAGCGTCGCGTTCGTGAGCGCCAACGTCGACGTACGCGGCACCGCTCCGGGCATGTTCGCGACTCCGTAATGGATGATGCCATCCACGGTGTACGTGGGATTCTCGTGCGTGGTCGGATGGATCGTTTCCACGCATCCACCCTGGTCGACGGCCACGTCGACGATGACCGCGCCCGGCCGCATGCGGGACAGGTCTTCACGGCGCACCAGCTTTGGCGCCTTGGCCCCGGGAATCAGCACGCCGCCAATCACGAGGTCGCAGGTGCTGATCTGCTCAAGGATGTTGTGACGGTTTGAGTGCACGAGTTGCACGTTCGCCGGCATCACGTCCGAGAGGTAGCGCAAGCGTTCCAGCGAGAGATCGAGGACGACCACCTTGGCACCGAGCCCAGCCGCCATCTTGGCCGCGTTCACACCTACAATACCGCCGCCGAGGATCACGACCTTGGCCGGTGCCACACCCGGGACGCCGCCCAAGAGCACACCACGACCGCCGTAGAGCTTCTCGAGGTACTTCGCACCTTCCTGGACCGCCATCCGGCCCGCCACTTCGGACATCGGAATCAGCAGTGGGAGATCGCGGTTGGGCAACTCGACCGTTTCGTACGCGATGCACGTGGCGCCGCTGGCCAGGTGCGCGTTCGTGAGCGCCTCGTCGGCCGCAAAATGGAAATAGGTGAACAGCGTCAAATCGCGACGCAGGAAGCCCCACTCCTTCTCGATGGGCTCCTTCACCTTCAGCAGGAGTTCCGCCTTGCCCCACGCCGTCGCGGCGTCAGGAACGATCTCGGCGCCAACGGCGCGGTAGCTGTCGTCCTCGAAGCCGCTGCCGATGCCGGCACCCGATTCGATGAAGACTTGATGGCCAGACGCTGTCAGCGCTTCCGCGCCAGCCGGGACGAGGGCCACCCGGTTTTCATTGGTTTTGATCTCTTTGGGTACGCCGATGCGCATGGTCGCAATTTCCGGTAAAGGTGAGACGTCAGCGAACCGCTTTGGGGCCGAGGCTGACGAGAATCTGTCGATCGGGATCGAAGAAGTCGCGCGCGACGTCGCGCACCTGTGCCAAGTCGATGGCATCCACCAGCGCCTTGAGCTCGTCGATGCTGCGGTACGGTTCTCCGTACAACGCCGTGAGCGCCGCGCGATACATGCGCGATGACACGCCTTCCATGGAGAGCACAAGCTGTCCGCGAAGCTGGCGCTTGCCGGCGGCGAGATCGGCCTCAGAGAGACCATTCATCGCCACATCGCGCAGCACATCGCGAACGGCATCCAGCGCTTCCTGCGCCGTTTCCGGTGCACTGGCGAGATACACGCCGTGCGCGCCGGTGTCGGCGTACGAACTGCTGAAGGTCTGCACACTGTACGCGAGTCCTAACTCTTCGCGCACTTTCTGAAACAGGCGCGAGCTCATGCCGCCGCCAATGAGCATATCGAGCAGCGCGAAGGCATACCGCCGAGGATCGCCGAAGGCGATCCCCTGCCCGCCCAGCACGATGTGCGTCTGCGCAATATCCTTGCGCGACACGTGTTCGGCGTGCGGGCCGGCGGCTTCGACCGGATCAAGTGGAAACGGCGTCATGTCGCCGCGTGCGCGTGTGCTCCAGCCGGTGCTCTGCAGCACGTCGAGCAGTTGGTCGTGCTCCACGCGGCCAGATGCCGCGACCACGAGACGGCCGGGATGATAGGCGCGCTCATGCAGATCGTGGAGATCAGCCACCGAGAGCGCCTTCACTGTGGCGCGTGTGCCGAGAATCGGGAAGCCGTGCGGATGATCACCCCAGACGGCACGATTGTGCACATCGAAGATGATGTCGTCGGGCGTGTCGTCGACCATACTGATCTCCTCGAGAATCACCTTCCGCTCAAGGGCCAGATCGGCCTGACGCAACAACGG
>CAITQY010000728.1 GCA_903894655.1 uncultured Gemmatimonadota bacterium | reverse complement strand
GTCCTCGGCGAACCCGAGGCCATCACACGCGCGCGCCTCGTGCTCGCCCGTGCCACGCAGCTCGGCATCGCCGCCGGATTGCGCATTCTCGGACTGTCCGCGCCGGAGCGCATGTGAGCAGTTTCCCTAGCACCGCCAGCCAGGTGCTCGTTGTCGGGTCCGTGGCGCTCGATTCCGTCGAGACGCCGTTCGGCAAGGCCGATGATGTGCTCGGCGGATCGGGCACGTACTTCTCGTCGTCAGCGTCGCACTTCGCGCCCGTTCAGCTGGTGGGTGTGGTTGGTGACGACTACCCTGTCCACCTGCTGCAGCCGCTCGCCGATCGCGGCGTGGATCTGGCCGGCCTCGAGAAGGTCAGCGGCTCGAGCTTTCGCTGGCGTGGTCGCTATCGCCACGATCTCAACTCGGCCGAAACGCTCGAGACGCATCTCGGCGTGTTCTCACATTTCCGTCCGAATATTCCCGAGCAGTTCCGCAAGGCGCCGTTCGTGTTCCTCGCCAACATCGATCCGCGCCTGCAGCTCCAGGTGCTCCAACAGGTCGAAAAGCCGCGCCTCGTGGCCTGCGATACGATGAACTTCTGGATCGAATCGCGTCGCCCCGAGCTGGTCGAACTCCTCGGCCACGTCGACCTCATCACGCTCAACGACGGCGAAGCACGCCAGCTTACCGAGCACACCAACCTCGTGCAGGCCGCGCGCTGGATTCTCGACAAGGGACCCAAGCACGTGCTCATCAAGAAGGGCGAGCACGGCGCCTTCATGTTCACCCGTGACAGTGTGTTCTTCGCGCCGGCGTATCCGCTCGAGTCGGTGTTCGATCCCACCGGGGCCGGCGACTCCTTCGCCGGCGGCTTCATCGGGTCGCTCGCGGCCAGCGGCGACTTGAGCGATGCGTCCATGCGGCGTGCCGTTGTGGTCGGCTCGGCGATGGGCTCGTTCGCCGTCGAGAAGTTTTCGAACGGCCGCCTCATGGAAATTACCCGCGCCGATATCGACGCGCGCGTGCAGGAGTTCCGCCAGCTCGTGGCCTTCGACGAGGATCTCAGCGCGTGAGCACGTCCGGCGATACCCCGCTCACGTACCGGTCGGCCGGCGTCGACATCGACGCCGCCGAAGACTCGAAGCATCGTCTCGCCAAGCTCGTGCAGTCCACCATGACGGCGGGCGCGCGCGGCGCGTTCGGTGGCTTCGGTGGCATGTTCCGCGTGCCCGAGGGCTATCGCGCGCCGTTGCTCGTCTCGAGCGCCGACGGCGTGGGCACCAAGATCAAGATCGCCATCGAAGCCGATCGCCACGATACGATCGGACACTGCCTCGTGAATCACTGCACGAACGACATCCTGGTGCAGGGCGCCGTGCCGATGTTCTTCCTCGACTACGTCGCGTTCGGTAAGCTGTTGCCGCAGGTCGTCGAAGGCGTGGTGGCGGGCGTGGCCGCCGGCTGTCGCGAAAATCTCTGCGCCTTGATCGGTGGGGAAACCGCCGAGATGCCGGGCGTGTACACGCCCCCCGACTACGATCTCGCCGGTTTCATCGTGGGGATCGTCGAAGAGTCGCAGGTGATCACCAGCGCGAATGTGCGCGAAGGTGATGCGCTGGTTGCGCTCGCCAGCGATGGGCTGCACACCAACGGCTATTCCCTGGCGCGTCGGATTATCAGCGATCGGCTCCAGCTTGGCGTGCATGATGCGTTCCCCGATGCCGATGGGGCCACCGTCGCCGACGTCATGCTCAAGGTGCACCGCTCGTATCTGCAGTGCCTCAAACCGGTACTCGGCCATGTGCACGCGATGGCGCACATCACCGGCGGTGGACTGCCTGGCAACTTGAATCGTGCGCTCCCTGAAACACTTGATGCCGCCGTCGACACGTCAACGTGGACCATCCCCTCCACCTTTCGGGTACTGGCTGAGGCAGGAGCGGTGGCTCCGCTCGAGATGTTCCGGGCCTTCAACATGGGAGTGGGCATGGTCGTTATCACGGCACAGGACAACGTGCGCGACATCACGTCGCGCGCGGCGGCATGCGGCATCGACGCCTGGGAGTGCGGTACGGTCATCCCGGGTACGGGCCGCGTCCGCCTCGATGGAGTCGTCACGTGAGGGTGCACCGGCAGCGCGTCGCCGGTGTGACGGCCGCGGCGCTGACCGTGGTGATGGTGATGCACAGCTCGGCCCTCGCCGCGCAGTCCACCTCGTTGCCCTGTGCGTTGCTCCCCCGTGCGCTGTTCGGGGTCGATGCCTGCCAGAAGGGGCAAGACCTGTTCAACTTCGTCGTGCCGCAGATCGGGATTGCGGTGGCATCGGGCAATCCCGTGCTTGG
>CAITQY010000727.1 GCA_903894655.1 uncultured Gemmatimonadota bacterium | reverse complement strand
CGCACCGACGGCTACGGCGATCGCGCCAAGTACGGAGACGATCGCAATCATGCGCCGTCGGCGGCTCGGCTCGTCTTGCGCCGCGGCGGCGCGCGCACGCGCCTCGTTCGGCCGCGGCGTGGGAGTCAGCGGTGCGGGCGTGGGCGGTGTGGGCGGCGCGATGAGCGGCACTCCCGGCGGGGTGGGAAACACCGTGTCACCGACCGGCATCAGCGCGCCGACGTAGGCGCATAGGTCGGCGAAGCCGGGCGTCGCGGGGTTCGCGACGACGACCAGCAGCGCGCCGACCTGATAAAAGCCGGCGGCCAGCCGGCGCCACCGCTCATTCGCATAAACCGCATCGTGCGCCACCGCTTCCGTGCCGCTGGGCATCAGGAAGACGTTGACGGCGCCGGCCATCGGCTGGGCGATCTTGTTGAGCGACACGCCGTACAGAAAACTGTCGGAGATGCCATGTGGATCATCGCCGGTCAGCAGGGCTTCGATGGCCGGTGCTTCGCCGATCAAGTCGGCCACCGCCACGCGTCGGCGCTGACCCTGTGCGCGCGCCACGCCGAGCGCCATCGACGTCGCCACGGCGGCGTCGGTCGCGGCGATCACCACGGAGCAGAGGTCGTCGAGCAGCGGCGCCAAGCGGCGACCCTCCATCTCCCACGATTCAGTCAGACCGAGCGGCGTCACGGTGCCCCCTCGAAGATCCAATAGCTCTGTCCCGACGCTTTGCCGACGCGATCGGCGTCGGCGCGTGTCGGGTACGGACCGAGCACAACGCGATACAAAGTTCTTCCTGCGCGATCGGACGTCGTGATACGTGGTGTGTCGCCGTCCACACGAATGCGCGACGCGACCTGGCGCGCCTGCTTTTCATCGAGCACGGCCGCGAACGACACCGTGAACGACGACGTGGGCGACGACGTGGGCGACGACGTCGCGGTCGTGTCACGGCGTGTGCTGTCGCGCGTGAGGTCTTGTGCTACGGCACTGTCGGCATAGTCCACCGAGTCGCGCGGCGCACTGGTGCGGAACTGCACGGGCTGATCGAGGCCCGCGGCGCGCGGGCGAAAGCCGTTCCAGCGCAACGTGTACCAGAACTGACGCGCGCCACCGACCACCGTCCGCATGTCCGCGAGCGACGACGGATGCGCGAAGACGACGTCTTCGCCACGCGTGGTAGCTATCGCGCCGTCAGGCAATACCAGCGGGAGATCGCCGCGCCACTCGCTCCGCACCACGCCGATGACGGCGTCGTTACCGAGACTGATCACATACACCGAGTCGGCAGCGCCACGCGCGAGGAGCACGCGACCTAACGGATCCATGCGCAGGGCCCGGGGGACGCCGGGGAGCGTGATCTTGCCCTTCACGCCTTCCTCGAACCGATCGACGACGCGGAGCAGTTCTTCGTCCTCGATGGCCACGAACAGGCGGTCACCGCTCGGGGTAGCGGCGATCGCGGTGACGGGATCGCCGACGTCCACTTCGAGCGCTTTGGCGAGATCGCGCGTCCGCACGGCGATGACTTCTTCGTTCCCGCCGAAGAAAATGCGATCGCCGACGGCGCCGGCGGTCGCGCCGAGCGATTTGCGCAACGTGGCCTCGTTGCCGCCGATGTCGAACGACAAACTGTCGGTGACGGCCTGCCCGGGAGGACGCACGCGCCACACGATCGCACGGTCGTTCTTGGCCCCCGCCACGATCAACGAGCCATCGGCCTGCGCATACAGCGCGTGCGCCGGCAGCGTGGGGGTGAAGCGCCAGTCTCCGCCGCTTGGTGTGTAGCGCGTGATCTCGCCATCGGTGGTGAGCGCGTAGATCGCGCCGCCGTCGGCCGACGAGGCCACGGCCACGTCGTCGATGCGCGACGTCGTCACCGTGCCCAAGCGGACATCGATGCGGACCGGCGCACCACTCGTGTCGACCGCGGCGAGGTATCCATCTTCGGCACCGAACGCGATGATGCGATCGAGGGCCGGGACCCGGGCGCTCGATCGCCACAGCGTGGAATCGAGATCTGGATAGCGCGTAGCGCTCATGACACCGCCGTCGCGCGAAACGCGCAACACGATCGGGTCCGGCCCACCAGGAATACTGGGAGTGGCGTCGGCTCCGGAAGGGCGGGACGAGCGATCGGCACAGCCGCCGGCAACACCGCACGCGAGGAGCACGAGCGCCGTCACAAGGAGCGTGCGCACGGGGGAAAAGTACCTCCCAGAGGCAGGAGCAGGGAGGGGGGACGGCAGGGGAAATCCCCTATCGTCCCCCCTTGTTCTCAACCCTGGTCCAGACGGGGGTTGGCTCAGTAGCTGGCGCCGAAGAACCAGGTCCCGAACCCCTTCGTGCCGGGGCGGCTGACCGGGACCGCCCAGTCCCAGCGTACGATCGCGATGCCGAACAGGTTCATGCGCACGCCGAAGCCGTAGCTCTGCAGCAACGCCCGCTGACGCGAGAAATCGTATCCCTCGGGGCGACTCGCCACGACCTGCTGGCCTTTCGACCACGCCACGCCGGCGTCGTAGAAAAAGAGGCCGTCGATGGGCGGGAGTCCGATCGGCAGGCGAGCCGCGGCGAAGCTCCGGATAATCGGGAAGCGTAGTTCGGCGTTGGCGAAGGCGACCCGGCTGCCGATCAGCTCAACGGAATTGCAGGACGTGCCGTCGTCGGTGGGCAGACCGGTACACGTAATCGAGCCAAGGTCCTCGCGGTTGTAGCCGCGAATGAAGTCGGGCCGAGCGATCCACTTCGGGAAACGCAGCTCGTCGCGACCCACTGACATGCTGGTCGTCAAGCGGGTGGCAAACGTGATGTAGTTGAACAGGATCGGGTAGTACCCGCGAATATCGGCCAGATACTCGGTCCATTTCCACGTGCCGACGCTCGGTTCGACTTCAAGGCGCAGACGACGCCCCGAAATCGGTCCGGTGTACCCGTAGAGGGTGTTGTCGGTCACGAAGGCCAGATACGGCGAGAGCGTGTTGGCGGACGCCACGTTGCGCGTCGGGCCGCGCTCGAACCCCGAGGCGTACCCCTGCTGGTAGTCCACCAGGCGCGTGAACGGGAACACCTGCTGATCGATGTTCTGGAAGCGCGCGCCCAGCTCGAATCGCGTGAAGCGATTGAGGGGATACAGGCCGGCCGCGAACACCTGCCGCACGACGAGCCGCGTGATTTCCTGCGATTCCGAAAACTGGTCGTTGCCGAGCGGCTCCTGGATGTAATTCGACAGCAGGTAGATCGGCTGTTGCGTCACCCCGGTGGTGTACTGCAGGCGGTTCCCGAGGCTGGTGTAGCCCACGAAGACTTGCGCATCGCTGAGCTGCCCATTGATCGCGCCCGAGAGGGCGAGTCGACGATCGCCGAGGAGATCGCTGAGAACGACCGTGGTGCCACCGAAGGTGCCTTGACCGAAGCCGCCTTGCTGATAGCCGATCGAGGGCTGCGCCACGTACTCCGGCGTGAGACGCGCCCGATAGCGGTAATCACGGAACTTGGTGGAGTCGGGGAGATTGAAGTCGAAACTGTCCAGCAACGCCCGCACGCTCACCGTTTCCGCGAGACGCGCCGCCACGGACACCGGCAGGTCGTCGGAGGCACGCGCCGACACGCCGACGGTGGGCCGATAGAACGACTGCCGGGCGGCCGCGGTGTCGGTAAGTGTGGCGCGATTCAGATGCGCCGTGGGATCGACCTTGACTGGTGTGACCGGCACGACGATTGGCGTGGTCGGCGCGCCACTGAGCACGCGCCCTTGGGCCACCACCACCGGATCGCGATACGGGTCCTTCTTGAGCGACCGCGGATTCTTGATCTTCCAGATCGCGTGGTCGGTCTTCTCGTAGTACACGAAGGCCAGTACGTCGGCGCCGCGCGCCCACGTGATCGCGGGCGACTGTTCGGCCACGGCCGTCACCGCGCCCAGCACGTTCGTGAGCTGGTAGTGCTGCTTCGATTCGAGGTCGTACAGGAAGATGTTGGCGATACCCGTGCGGTCGGTGATGTACGCCAGCGACTTGCCGTCGGGGGCCCACTGCGGATTGAGACTCTTTCCGCCTTGTCCCTCGACCACGGTGACCTTCTGCGTCTCGAGATCGAGCAGCGAGAGCTTCCACGCGCCGATCTTCAGGATCTCGAGATCGGTGTCGTCGCCGCGATCGCTGGTGAAGGCGATCGTGCGTCCGTCGGGCGACCACTGCGGCTGGAGATCGCCGTAGGGATCCTTCGTGACCTGCGTGTACCCGTCGGTGTCGAGCGATGCGATGTAGAGATCGCTGGACCCGTGGCGCATGCCGCTGAACACGATGCGACGTCCGTCGGGCGAGAAGCTCGGGCTCAACACCTGATCGAGTTCGAAGTCGAACTTCTTCAGGATCCGGCGGCTCTTCACGTCCATCACGTACAGCACGTCGCGTCCGCCGCTCTGGCCGGTGAAGGCCAGTATCTTCGCGTCGGGCGAGAACGAGGGCTGCGAGTAGATGAAGCGCAGCTGTTCGAAGTCGGGATTGGTGGTCGTCTTGACGAGGCGCGCGATGCGCTTGCCCGTCTCGGCGTTGGCGAGATACATGTCGGGGAAGACTTCCCCGCGCAGGAAGCTGCCGTAGGCGATGTACGTGATGTACTTGCCGTCGTCGGAGAGCGCCGGGGCCACGAACAGGCTGGCGATGCTGCCGGAGCGCTTCTGCGAGAGCAGGGGCTCGGCGAAGCTGCGCGGGCGCTGCAGTTCCGCCACGGTGGGCAGATACTTGTTCTGCATGGCCTGCTTCCACTCGGCACTGAGTTCGTCGAGTGAGAGGCCAATTTCACGACGGAAGGCGCGATCGATGCCGAGGCTGGGCACGGCGTTCATGATCTCGCCGATGACCTCGTCACCCCACCGCGCGCCCACGTACTGCCATACCGACAACCCGTAGCGATACGGGAAGTACTTGTCGGGGCGCTCCGTCATCTGTTGGATGGTGGGGAGGGCGTTGTTCGTCACAGCATCGCGCACCCACGCCGCCGTCCAGGGGTGCTTTTCGCCGATCGAGAAGTACTCGGCGAGCCCTTCCATGAACCAGAGCGGTGGATTGACCATCGCCAGGTTTTGCAGCCCGGCGCCGGCGCGCCCGCGCGAGAAAATGTCGAATTGGAACACGTGTACCATTTCGTGCTGCAACACGTGTTCGAAGCTGGCCCAGTCGCCACTGAAGAACTGCGCCATCCGCTGCCGGAGCGGGTCGGTGACACCGCCAGTGCCTTCGCCGAGATCGCCGAAGACGTTGCTTTGCGCGAAGTCGCCCGACGAGCCGAAGATGAGGACCGGCTTTTTCTCGCGGAACTGGTGCGCCATCAGGCGCGAGAGCCGCGCGTACGACCGTTCGGCCATGCGCGCGGCATCGGGCGCCACATCCGCGATCTGCGGATAGTAGTGAATCTGGAAGTGCTCGGTTTCGATGACACGCCAGCGCAGCCGATCGTACTGGACCTGATTTTGCCCGAAGTACTGGGCATGGAGCGGCGAGGCGATCGAGATGATCGCGAAAACCAGAGCTGCTCCCCATCGTGTCCAGCGCTGCGCCTGCGGCATTTACCGGGCTCCCTGCGTGGCTTCGGTGTCCAGAGGTACCGGCGTTGCGTCGCCCCACAGCCGTTCCAGCTGGTAGTACTGGCGCAACGTCGGATGGAAGACATGGATGACGGTGTGCGCGTAATCGAGCAGCGCCCAGCGTCCCTGCGTGAGACCTTCGGTCATTGTGGTAGACACGCCACCCTCTTTCAACCCTGCCTGGATGTGCTCCGCGACGGCGCGGACGTGCGTGTCGGATGTCCCACTGGCAATAACAAAGAAGTCGGTCATATCCGTCACGCCACGCAAATCGAGGACGAGGATATCGTTGGCCTTCATGTCACTGGCGAGGGTGGCGGCGCGGCGTGCAATGGATTCGCCGGGGCTTGGCGGACGTTCTGCCATGTATGGAGTCGGGAGTATGCGAGGGATGAGGTAGCCGCGGTCCTGATACGATACCCCATCGTGTGAATGAAGGTTGCGTGTTGGACAGCGACTCGGACAGGGGCAAAAAAGGGGGAGTCCGAGTCCGGACTCCCCCCCTACCGGCAACGTGCTGCCGATTACTGCTTGATGATCCAGACCTTGATTTCGGGCTTCACGTCGGCGTGCAGGCGGATGCCGACGCGGTAGACGCCGAGGGCCTTGATCGGCTCATTGAGTTCGATCTGGCGCTTCTCGATGTGGAAGCCCTGCGTTTCCAGCTGGTGGGCAATGTCAGCCGTGGTGACCGAGCCGAACAACTTCCCTTCTTCGCCGACGCGCGCTGCGAAGGTCACGGAGACCTCGGCGAGCTTATCCGCGATGGTCTGGGCGGCGGCGACACGCTCCGACTCGAGCGCCTCGAGCCGACCCTTTTCAAGGGCAATGCGCTTGCGATTGCCCGTCGTGGCTTCAAACGCGAAGCCGCGGGGAATCAGAAAGTTGCGGGCGAAACCGGCGGACACGGAGACGATGTCGCCAGGATGTCCGAGCTTGTCGACGGCGTTACGAAGGATGACTTCCATGGGAGCTCCGGGTCCTGCGATAAAGGTGTGTGAGATCAGCGTGGCGACGATCGGCGCGGTTGCGCGCCGGCTCGGAAGTCACGCCAGGTGTCACCTAGCCCCAGACTGAAGGTGACCGCCACGAGGGCGAGCACGACCCAGACCGGACCCAGGATCGGGACCAACAGCACCAACGCGAGCAACGCCGGAACGGCGAGTCGGTCGGGGATCCACCAAGTGAGTACGCCGGCACCCCGAAAGGCGTACAGCGACCCGAAAAAACAACACAGATTTGCCCCGACGGTTCGCCACTCGGCGAGCGTCGGCAACAACAGGACGGTCACACCGACCACCAACCCCCAGACCAGCTGATCGTTGAACCGCACGTCGCGGAGCGCACCGAGCGGCGGACCAATCCGTACCCTCGACAAGCGGTGATACGCGGCCCACCCCAACGCCAACGCCACCAGCGATTCGAGCGCCAACAGCGCCGGCGCGATCGAAACCAGCGGACCAGGGACCAGTCCTCGTGTCGAGCCAGCTCCGGAAAGCGGTTCGGCCAAAGCAACCAGCAGGTTTTCCATCCGGGTGGCGCGCTCGGCGGCCTCGGGGAAGCGCTGCGCGAACGCGCGCCACGACTCCGTGTCCGACCGACTGCGCCAACTTTCCAACGACTCACCGAGGCGGCGCTGGTACTCTTGGGAGAGCATCTGCGCTGGTCCATCGAAGAGCGTACTGCCGCCCGTGGTGCGAGTGGTAAAGCCGGCGGCCGTGATGATGGCCGCCACCCCAATCGCCCCGAGTGCGCGGAGCAGGAGCGCTTGGCGGGGCGACACCAGACATACGAGTCCGAACGACGCACCGAGCGTGACCGCCCACCCTCGTCCGAAGGCACCGTACCCCGAGAACGGGAGCGGCACCTTCCAGATCACATAGCCGGCCGCGGCGGCCCAGAGGAGCGCCGTCACGAGCCGACTGCCTGACCACCAGCCGATGATCGCGCAGGACGCGATCGCGACGAGGACAAGCAGGGCGAACTGTTCCACTGGCAGGAGCAGCCGGATCGCTCCGGCGACCAGCGACAGTGACGCGGGCCAGACTGGCGCAGCGGTGACGAGCACCATCAGCACCAAGGCCAGCACGAACCACCGCCACCCACGCTCTTGCGGAGCGGTCGCGGCGAATTCCGACGCGACCGCTCCGTTCATCCTCAGCCCGTCTGGCCCTTCACGTACGGAAGGAGCGCGAGGAAGCGCGCCTTCTTGACGGCCTTCGAGAGCTGACGCTGGTGACGCGCGTCGACACCGCTCAGGCGGCTCGGCAGGATCTTGCCGTAGTCCGTGATGAAACGGGCGAGCAGACGGTCATCCTTGTAATCGACGTAGCGGATGCCCGCTTCCGTGATCGGGCAGGGCTTCTTTTGGCGGCGCATGATTTAATCCTCGTCGTCGTCGTCGTCATCGCCCGCGCGACGGCGCGAAGCGAGCTCTTCATCGCTGAGCTTCGGGGCACCCAGCTCATGCTCGGCCAGCGAGATGAGATAGCGGATGATCCCTTCGTCGAGCTTGAGCGCACGCTCGAACTCGGGAAGCACGGCGGTAGTCGTTTCAAAGCGCGCGATCGCGTAGTAGCCCGTTTCGTGGCGGCCAATCTTGTACGCGAGCTGGCGACGGCCCCAATGCTCGATCTCAGCCGGTGTGGCGAGATTCAGAAGGCTCTGCAGCTTGTCCAACTTTTCCAGAATGGCCGCATCTTCGATCGCACTATCGATGATGTACACGGCTTCGTAACGCCGCGTAGGGTTGCGGCGGATTTTGAGCTTTGCCACTCGGCAATCCTCCCTGTGGTCTAAGGTGCCCCCCGAAGTGCCGATCCGCGGGAGGAGGGTCAGAGGAACGGTGAACTGTTCCAGATGAGCCTTTAAGCCTATCCCGACCGGGGATGGAAGGGAAGGGAGGCCTGCCGTACATTGCAGGCATATGTGTGGCAGATATGGCTTCGGTAACCCCGCGCGACTCGGGACGCTCCCTCTGGGCGTCACCGTCCCCGCGCTCGCTCCCCGCTACAATGTGGCGCCGTCGCAGGCGGTGCCGCTGGTGATGCAAGAAGCCCAAGGGCGCGAGCTCCGCATGGCCAAGTGGGGGCTGATCCCGTTCTGGGCCGACGACCCCGGCATCGGCCATAAGCTCGCCAATGCCCGCGCTGACGGGATCGGGTCCAAACCGGCGTTCCGCACCGCGTTCAAGACGCAGCGGGGCCTCATGCCGGCCGACCTGTTCTATGAATGGCAGGTGGTCCCCGGGCACCAGGGGAAGCAGCCGTGGTGCATCCGGCTGCCCGACGACGAACCGTTCGTCATGGCCGCCCTGTGGGATCGGTGGCAGCCGAAGCACGATCCCATCGCCGATCCGGTGCTCACCTGCTGCGTCATCACGACCGATGCGAATGCGACGATGGAGCCGATTCACCATCGCATGCCGGTCATCCTGCCGCTCAGCGACGTTGAGGCCTGGCTGGACCCCGAGACCGCACCCGCCGATGCCGCGAGACTGCTGCGCCCGTACGAGGGCCCGTTGCATGCGTATCAGGTGAAGACGTGGGTGAACGCCACCCGAAACGACGACCCGCAATGCGCGACCCCGCTGGTGCGCTCAGATGCACACCGCAGCGAGCAGTTCTTCGACGACTGACCACGAGTCGATCGGCTACTTCGTGCCGCTCGACCCACGCAGGTACAGGTTGAGCGAGCCGAAGCTGAGCTTCGACTTCATCTGCACCATCATCCGGCGATCATCGTCGGTGATCCACACTTCGGCTCTGCCATTATTGCTGAAGATGCCCTTCGTTTGAAACGTGGGCTGCAGCACGACGGTCTTGAACGTGCCGCCCGGCACGGTGATCGTCTCTTTGCGCACCACGCGAATGCGCACCGGATTGCCCGCCGCCTTGAAGTAGCGCGGGTAGTCGTACGACTTGCCCACTTCGAGTGGCACCGTGCGTACGAAGTAGAGGAATGAGCCGTCGTCAAGCGGATTCGGCACCGTCGGCTCTTCCGGCCGATCGTTCTCCCGGAACATGCCGCGCTCCGGGAAAATCTCGAAGCGACGCGTGCGCTCGTAGCTGCCCTCGTCCACATCCTGATGGTAGCGCAACGAGTTGAGCGTGGTCACATCGAACCACGACTCGTACTTATCGTTCACCCGATAGAGGGGAATGCCCCCCTTGATCGTGAACACGGTGTGCCACACCGGGCGGCCTCGCACCTCGGCGATCTCGCGCACCTCCATGCTGCCATTGCCAACCTTGAGTGAGCCGAAGCGCACCTCGTAGTCGAGCCGTTCACCGACTTTGAAGGGCACCGACAGGGCGTTGGCGGGGAGGCGCTGCATGGCGCGACCCCCGTCTGAATCGATGGCTTGTCCCGTTATTGGGGACGAACCCACCGCGAGCATCAGCGCCGCGGCCAGCGCCGCGCCTCGTGAGACGATCTTCATGGCGACCTGCTACCCATGTCCAGACAAAAGGGTCGGCTAGACGTTGAAGCGGAACAGCAGCACATCGCCGTCGTGCACCACGTATTCCTTTCCTTCCGAGCGCACCGCCCCCTTCTCGCGCGCGTTCTTCCAGCCGCCGTGCGTGATGAAGTCCTGGTAGGACACCGTTTCGGCGCGAATGAAGCCTTTCTCGAAATCGGTATGGATGACGGCCGCGGCCTTGGGCGCGGTATCGCCCTGATGGATCGTCCAGGCGCGCACTTCCTGCTCACCAGCGGTGAAGTACGTCTGCAAGCCAAGCAGGTGGTAGCCACCCTGAATCAGTCGGTCGAGGCCGGCGGTTTCGATGCCGAGCGAGGCGAGGAACTCGCTTCGCTCTTCGGGGGGCAGCTCCGAGAGCTCGGCCTCGATCTTGGCGGAGAACGCCACGATCTCGGCGTGTTCGCCGGTGGCCGCCACGGCCGCCCGCAACGCCTTGAGATACGGGCCTTCATCACCCGCCAACTCGGCGTCGGTGACGTTGGCCGCATACAATACCGGCTTCGCCGTGATGAGCTGCAGCCCGGCCAACGAGAGCAGGTGCTCCGACGACAGTCCGCCACGAAGCAACGGCATGCCTTCAGACAGCGTCGCGAAGGCGGCTTCCAGCGCCGGTAACTCCGCCAGCGCGTCCTTGTCGTTCGCCTTGGCCGCGCGCTTGACCTTGTCGAGGCGCTTCTCCACCACGGCCAAGTCGGCGAGCGCGAGTTCGAGCTCGATCGTTTCCTTGTCCCGCGCCGGATCAGGCGATCCCATGACGTGCGTGACGTCGTCATCCGCGAAGCAGCGGATCACGTGCACGATGGCATCGGTCTCGCGGATGTTCTGCAAGAACTTGTTGCCCAGCCCTTCGCCCTGCGACGCGCCCTTCACGAGCCCGGCGATGTCGACGAACTGCACCGCCGCCGGCAACGTCCGCTTGGGCTGCACGATCTCGGCCAGCTTGGCCAGGCGCGCGTCGGGCACTTCCACCATGCCGACGTTGGGATCGACGGTGCAGAAGGGATAGTTCGCCGCTTCAGCCTTGGCCGAGGTCAGGGCGTTGAACAGCGTCGATTTGCCGACGTTTGGGAGGCCGACGATGCCGAGTTGGAGCACGGTATAAAAGCGAAGTTAGGGAGTACGGAGTAGGGGGTAGGGAGTCGGGATGCACTCCACCCGCGGTGAAATGTAGCGGGGGGCGGGAAATTGGTGACGGCGTGGGGCGGGGGTGGGGCAAGATT
>CAITQY010000726.1 GCA_903894655.1 uncultured Gemmatimonadota bacterium | reverse complement strand
GTGGGTGTGGCGCGTGGCGATTCGCCGCTGATTGCACCGTTGTTCTTTGCGCGATGGCTAACACACTGCAGACCGCGGATTCTCGCCGATCACGCACGAATTCATGCCGTGCTGATCAGTGCGGCCCTCCTGGCGGAGCCGTTCTTGCAGGGGGTGATACAGTTCCTCGCGGACGGCCGTGAGGTGCGACGCGGCGTCGGCGGCCGTCAGCCCCTCGCCGGCACCGTGCAACGCGTCCAGCATCGAGATTGGGTCAGGATTCGCCGCCGCGTCGCTCTGATCGACCCACACGCTCGGGTGTGATCCGGTAGATCGCGATCCACCGGATCACGACAAGTCAGCAGCCACGGTGCCCCCCACGCGCCGCCGTCAGTGCTTGATGAACGTCCCCGCCTGCAGTTCACGCATGGCGACCTGCAACTCGGCCTGCGTGTTCATCACGATCGGGCCGTACCACGCCACCGGTTCCTTGATCGGCGCACCGGACACCAGCAGGAAGCGACTACCCTGCTCGCCGGCCCGCACCACGACTTCGTCGCCGCTGTCGAAGAGCACCAGCGAACGGTTGCCGGACATGTCGCGCACGAGATCGTCGTCGTTGCCGGCGGTGCGCTCCGTCAGGATGCCCATCGGGTCGGAGGCATGACGGAACGTGCCGGTGCCCTCGAAGATGTAGGCAAAGGTGCTGCGGTAGGCGTTGACCGGGAGTGACTTCTTCTTTCCGGCCGGCACGAAGACATCGAGATAGCACGGATCGGCCGCGATCCCGTCCACCGGACCGCGCTTGCCCCAGAACTCGCCGCAAATGACGCGTACGGTGGTGCCGTCGTCGTCCACGATTTCGGCGATCTCCTTCGACTGCACGTCCTGATACCGCGGCGCCGTCATCTTGAGCGACGAGGGGAGGTTGGCCCACAGCTGGAAGCCGTGCATGCGTCCCTGCGCATCGCCCTGCGGCATTTCATGGTGCACGATGCCGCTGCCGGCGGTCATCCACTGCACGTCGCCGGCGCCCAGCATGCCGCGATTGCCCAGCGAGTCGGCGTGCTCGACGTTGCCGGCCAGCACGTAGGTGATGGTCTCGATGCCGCGATGCGGGTGCCACGGGAAGCCGGCCTGGTACTGGCGAGGCACGTCGTTCCGGAAATCGTCGAAGAGCAGGAACGGGTCGGTTTCGGAGGTTTCCGTGAACCCGAAGGCGCGGTGCAGATGCACACCGGCGCCTTCCATGGTGGGCTGGGCCTGAACGATTCGTTTGACGGGACGGATGGACATCAGATTGGCTCGGCGTTGGGATACCCTTAATATATCTCAGTAATGAGCTAATGCAAGGGTGTTACGAGAACATCATCAGGTCTCCGCCGGAGCTGGCGGGGCGCGGTGGGGGCGGCGTGGGCGCCTCGCCGAAGATGTCGATGGAGCGGAGCGCCGCGTCGATCGCCCCGAGCGCGGCCTGGAGCTCGGCCTCGGTTTTCCGGATCTCCCAGCGGTAACATGGGCCGGCGAACGCCAGCAAGGCGACACCAACAAGCATGGTGCCGGCGAGCACCGGACCGCCGAGCGCGGCACCGGCGAGCAGCATGGCCTTCTTGCCGATGGCGAACCCGACGAGTCCGCCGAGTGAGCCACCACCGCCAGCGATAATGCTGTAGCCGGCGAGGTTGGCCGTGAGCCCTTCTCGCAGGCTCACGTTGATCGTGACCTCGCAGGCTCTGGTACTTCCCGGCGCGGCGGCGAGTGACACCCGCAGTTCGGGGGCATACACGCCGTATCGGGTCCACGTCCACTTGTAGTTGCCGTCGACCATCGCCGGGAGATCGAACACTAACACGCCACCGTCGAGAGGGTGTCCGCCCAGTGTGTCGCGGAGTGCCAGCGACCACGGTGCCGCCTGCAGCGAGCGCCCCAGCACCTGAAGTACGGCGCGAGGTGCGGCCGCGTAGTGGCGCGTAACCGAGAGGGTGCGCTGGGTCGTACCGAACAGGCGCGTGGCGAGGGCTTCCTTCCAGCGGGGGAGCGCCTGTGCCCGCTGGATGGCGTTCGGCGACGCGCGGAGCTCGTCGAGGGCGAGCGCGACGTACCGTTGCGAGATGCCGGCTTCGACGGCGGCTGCCTCGACATCGCGCAGGCGGTACGAATTTGTATCAACAGCTGTATTAGTGCCCTTACTGTGAACAGATGATGTCTCCATAGCGTCTGACTTTACCGGCGCCATTGATGTCGCCACCAGCTGTTTGGAACCGGCGGTCGCCCGCATGCGAGACTCCAATCGCGCTGCCGCTTCGGCCTGCAGCTCCGCCGCGCGCCGCCAAATCAGCATGGCGTCGTCGCTCGACAGCGCCGTGTGGCCGCCCTCGTCGCGGGCGGCACTCTCCACCGCCTGCAACGCCTTACCGAGCGCGTCGGCCAGCTCTTCCCCGTTGGCGAAGCGGTCGCTGGCCCGCTTACGGAGGCACCGATCGATGACGGCGGCGAGGGCTGCCGGCACCGCTGGCGCCACCGATCGGAGCGACGGTGGCTCCTGGGTGGCGTGAGCCACGAGGATCGCCTGCGGCGCCGATCCTTCGAACGGCAGTCTCCCACTGAGCGCGAGGAAACCGATGCACCCCAGCGCGTATAGGTCGCTGCGGCCGTCGAGGGATTCGCCGTTGGCCTGTTCGGGACTCATGAAATGGACGGTGCCCAACACATGCCCGTCCTGCGTGAGCGCCGGATTGAAGTCCGACCGGGCG
>CAITQY010000725.1 GCA_903894655.1 uncultured Gemmatimonadota bacterium | reverse complement strand
TCGTTGTTGCTGTTCGTTGTTGCTGTTCGTTGTTGCTGTTCGTTGTTGCTGTTCGTTGTTGCTGTTCGTTGTTACCGTTCGCCGTCGCTGTTCGCCGTCGCAAGCCGATCCTACTTCCCGATACAGAACTCCCGGAACACGCGGTCGAGTACGTCCTCGGTGTCCACGATGCCGATCAGATCAGAGAGCGCCTCGCGGGCCGCGTACAAATGCACCGCCGCCACCGGCGCCGGTAGCGCGCCGCTCTCCCACGCCAGCAGAAAATCGGCAAGTTCATCGTGCGCCACGGCCAGTCCAGCGCGATGACGCTCGCGGGTCACGAGCACGTCATCAGCATCGGGAAGCGCCACCACCCGCGTAACCGCAGCTCGATCAATCGCCTCGAGCAACTCCCGGAGCCCCTCCCCCGTCTCGGCGCTCACATGCTCCGCCCGCTCGTCGGATACCGATACATCGAGGTCCGCTTTCGTACGCACCGGAATGACCGTGCCACTCGTGCGCGACACGATCACGGCGTGTGTCGCTTCGATATCTGCCGCATTCGCGCCACACGCCAGGACCACCTGGGCCTGTGCCAAATAACGGGTGCTCACTTCGATGCCGAGTCGCTCGATTTCGTCATCGGTGTCGCGGAGGCCGGCGGTGT
This sequence comes from uncultured Gemmatimonadota bacterium, assembly GCA_903894655.1. Taxonomy (GTDB): domain Bacteria; phylum Gemmatimonadota; class Gemmatimonadetes; order Gemmatimonadales; family Gemmatimonadaceae; genus Gemmatimonas. The sequence goes on along the minus strand of CAITQY010000725.1, from coordinate 9,216 downwards.
CTACGAAGCGTAGCGGAAGCGGGGTGCGATCCAGCACGGCTTCGATCGCATCACGGGTCGTGCCGGCGATCGGCGTCACCAAAGCGCGCGACTCACCCAAGAGGGCGTTGAAGAGCGATGATTTTCCGGCGTTGGGGGGGCCGGCAATGACGATTAACACGCCGTCTCGAAGTACAGCGGCTTGTGGTGCGGTGTGCATCAGCGCGCAAAGCGCGTCGCGCAGCGACTCGGCCGCATTTTTTATACGGGCCGGGGCAATCGGGCCGTCGTCTTCCTCGGGGAAGTCGATGTCGTAGGCGATCAGCGCTTCGAGATGAATCACCTCGTCGCGTAGGGCGAGCAACCGCCGCGAAAGCCCGCCATCCAGCTGTGACAGCGCCTGCCGCTGCATCGCGGTGGAGCGCGCATCGATCAGATCGGCCACCGCTTCGGCCTGGACCAGATCCATGCGGCCATTGAGCACGGCGCGCCGAGTGAACTCCCCTGGGGTGGCGGGACGCGCACCGGCCGCCACGCAGGCCGCCAGCACGAGGGCCGGCACCACGTGGCCACCATGCGTCGAGATCTCCACCACGTCCTCGCCCGTATACGAGCGGGGGGCCGCAAACCAGGTGACCAGCACGTCGTCGAGTGGCGCACCATTGGGATGTCGCAGCGCTACGCGAGTGGCACGGCGCGGCGACAGATCGGAGGCGCTAGGAAAGGCGCCAGGAATAGCGCCAGCACATGCACCAAGGGCGCGAGCGATAGAGATCGCTTGCGCCCCTGACAGCCGAATCACGGCAATCGCCCCGCGTCCAGTGGCCGTGGCAAGGGCGACGATCGTGTCGTCGCCACCCGGCAGCTGGTGGGCCGTCACCACGTCGTTATCCCCGCACGACCGGTGCTTGCCCCTTCGTGCGCTCCTGCGAGATCAGCCACTGCTGCGGCAACGACGCAAGATTCTGTACGAAGTAATAGAGGTTGAGGCCCGAGGCCATGTTGAAGAAGATCACCATCATCATGGCGGGCATCAGGTACATCATCATCTTTTGCTGCTCGTTCGCCTTCATGCCACGCATGCCGATGTACGACAGGCCCATCGCCGTGATGGCCACGAGCACCGGCAGCACGAAGAATGGATCCTTGAGTGAGATGTCAGGGAACCACAGGAACGACACGCCGCGGAACTCGATCGTGTTCTGAAATACGAAGAACAGCGCAAAGAACACCGGCAATGGAATCAGCATCGGCAGACAGCCCGACAACGAGCTGAACGGGGACATGCCGTGTTCCTTGTACACGCGCATCATTTCCGCTTGTAGCTTAGTCGGATCGCCCTTGTATTTCGTCTGGATTTCGGCCAGGTGCGGCTGAATGCGCTGCATCTGCATCGAGCTGCGCATCGCCTTCTGATTCAGCGGCCACAGAATGAGCCGCACCGCTACGCCGAATACCACCAGGATCCAGCCGTACGAAAGCCCAAGCGTGGACTTCATCCACAGCAACAGGCGGATGACCATCGTGGCGAACGGCTGCACCACACCCTGCAACCAGCCGCCGTACGGGTTCGACGTTTCAAACGACCGCCCGATCGCGACCAGACGTTTGAACTCCTGCGGCCCGGCGTACACTTCGAAGGCCACGGCGCCGCTCTTGAGCGAGGCCACGATCGTGGCTTCACTGCGCGTGGCAGCCTTCGCCACCCGTACACCGCCCGTGAAGTTCACCTCCGCGAAGCCCGGCACGCCCTGCGGGGATAGCACGCCCATCAGGAAGTACTTGTTCTTGGCCACGGTCCAGTTGATCGGACCCGCTTCGATACGTCGCTCACCCGGATCGAGCGAGGTGAAGGAGACACCCTTCGCGTTCTGCTGGTCGAGCTTGTAGGCGTAGGCGAGATGGGACTGATCTTCGGTCGTGTCCGATTCCGATGAGCGGAAGCCGGGCGGCATATCGATCAGCAGGAAGCTGTTTTCGGGCGCGCCCTTCACGACCGCCGACACGTTCACACGGTAGCTGTCGGGGAGGAACGAATATGCGATCGTGATCGCGCGAGCGCCGACGGTGGCGTCGTAGCGCACCACGGCGCGGCCGTTTTCCTCGCTGCGCGTGCTGGTGAAGGTCTGCGCATTCAGCGCGACCGTGTCACCGGGTGTCACGAGACGGAAGCTCAGCAACCGATCACCCGCCTTCGCGAGCTCCACGGGGCCACCCTTGGTGCGACCCTTGTTGGAGAGCGCGACGTACTGCTGCATCTCCACACCGATCAGCGCGGCGCCACGATTCGTCGTGCGGAAGACCGCCGGCGCGGTGGTCACCACAGCGGTATCGATCGGCATCACAACGGGCTGAGGTGCCGCGTTGACAGAGTCGGGCACGGCGCTCATGCCGGGCGCCGCGGCACCAGCGGAGGCGACGACGGAGGCGACTGCCACAGCCGCCGCGGGATCCGCGACCGCCGGGGTGGTGCTGGCGGAGTCTGTTACCGCGGTCTTGCTTCCGGGCGCCGGTACAGGCGACGGGAAGAGGATCGGCGTCAGAATCAGGACCGCCGCCATCAAGACGACAGCGAGGACGATGCGACGTGGTTCCATGGATCTGTATTAGGGAGCGCTCAGGGCACCGGATCGAATCCGCCGGGCCGGAACGGATGACACCGCCCGATTCGGCGTAGCGCCATCCATCCTCCACGTAACGCACCATGACGCTCTAGCGCCTCGATGGCGTACGCAGAACACGAAGGATAATAGCGGCAGGCGCCCCCGAAGATGGGGGACAGTGTGAGTTGGTACCCACGCACGACAAGAATGAAGAGCTTCGCGATCACGGCAGGAACGCTCGAGTTACCGCACGATCTTCCGCACGGCTTGCAACACTTCGGCCCGAAGCGTCTCGAAATCTCTGGCGTAGGCCACAGGAAGCACCTTGAACACCAGGTCCATCGGCGCCAGATCGGGAAGAACTTCGAGGCGGGTGAGTTCGCGGAGCCGGCGTTTGAGGCGGTTTCGCTCGACACCCGAGTGCTTGTACTTGGGCACCACGAAGCCAACGCGTGGAACGCCAAGAAGGGAAGACAGAGCACGCACGTCCAATGAGGCGGTGCGCACTCGCTTCCCTTCGTGTCGTACCCGCTCGAGGTCGGACCCGCGCGTCAGTCGCTGCGCGCGCGGGAACGACCGGGAATCAGGCGCCGGTATACTTCGTCGGGATCTGGACGGTCAACACCTTGCGTCCCTTGCGGCGACGGCGGGCGAGAACCTCACGGCCCCACTTCGTCTCCATACGGGCACGGAAGCCGTGCTTGCGGACTCGCTTGGTGTTACGCGGATTGTATGTCGGCTTGCCCATAATAATGCTCGAGGTAACGCGGGATGAATCGCGGCGGTTCGACTTGAGTGTTTCAGCACCCGCACCACCCACGCGACCTGAAAGACGTGAGTGGTAGAGCGATGACCTAGCCTTACAAATTACTCGCGCGACTGGCTTGAGGTCAACCCCGGCAAGTACACCCGCGACAACGATTTGCCCTCGTCCGCCCTAGCCGCGTGACCACTTGCTTGCGCTCACGAATGCAATGGTGGTGTCACATCACTGACGCGATTGACTTATCCACACGCGAGCGTAACCTTCGCCCCCCCCGCCTGATTCTCGCGCGATTCTCGTGCGATTCTCGCCCGCGACCGGGGCCGCCCGAACCCCGACCTCCTGTCATGTCCCTTACGCCTGCCGAAACCTGGGATCGCCTGCGCCAACGCGCACGGCAGCTCCTCCCGGAGCAGACGTACCGCACGTGGCTCGAGCCCACCGACGCCCTCGGCGTTGAAGGCGACACCCTCCTCGTCGGCGCCCCAGACCAGTTCTCGGCCGACTGGAACGAGTCCAAACACGCCGATCTGCTGACCAGCTTCGCCGCCGTCGCCCTCGGTCACCCCATGAAGGTTCGCTTCAAGGTGGCTGAAGAACGATTGGGTCGGGTGCAGATGGACATGTTCGTGCAGCCACCACCTGCCCCTGTTGTCGCGCCACTAACAACGCATCAACAGCGCTTATCTGCGCCACTAAACCCGCGCTATACATTCGACCAGTTCGTCATCGGCAAATCGAACGACGTCGCCGCGGCTGCCGCCCAAGCCGCCGCCCAGGCGCCAGGTAAGGTCTACAACCCGCTCTTCATCTATGGAGAAACGGGGCTCGGCAAAACGCACCTCATGCAGGGCATCGCCCACGAGCTGCTCAGACGCACCCCAACGCTGCGCCTCGCCTTCGTTGGGACTGAGCAATTCACCAATGAATTCGTCAACGCGATCCAGACCGGACAGATGGGCGATTTCCGTCGCCGTTTCCGGGAAATCGACCTGCTGCTGGTCGACGACGTCCAGTTCCTGAAGGGGAAGGAATCCACACAGGAAGAATTCTTTCACACCTTCAACGCCATCTACGAGGCCGGACGTCAGATCGTCCTCACCTCCGATCGGCCCCCCAAAGAGATCCCGGGACTCGAGTCCCGGCTGGTCTCCCGCTTCGAATGGGGCATGGTGGCCAACGTCGATGCCCCCGATCTGGAACACCGGATCGCGATCCTCCGGAAGAAGGCGAGCCTCGACCACCTCGAGCTCACCATTCCGGACGAGGTCATCGAGTTCATCGCCCAGCATGTAAAATCGTCGGTGCGCGAGCTGGAAGGGTCCATCATCAAGCTCCTGGCGTACGCCTCGCTCAAGCACCGCGAAATCTCCATCGAGCTGGCCCGCGAGGCGCTTCGCGACAAGCTCAAGAACGCCACAACGTCCGATTTCCCCGACATCCCGCCGACCACGATCACGGTGGCCACCATTCAACAGGTGGTCTCCCGCGAGTGGGGTGTTACCCCAGATGGGCTGCGCTCCAAAACCCGCACCAAACAGCTCACCACTCCACGGCAGGTCTCCATGTACCTCTGTCGGGAGCTGCTGGCCCTCCAGCTGGTCGAAATCGGCAACGCCTTCGGTGGACGCGACCACTCCACAGTGATCCATTCCCTCGACCGGGTAGCCGAGGATATGGGTGGAGAACCAGGTTTTGCCGACCGGGTATTGAAGGTCCGAGGCATGTTGGAAACGCTCCGATCGACTGGACAACTGGGGACCTAACTCCCCAATCATCCACATCGCCGCGCATCTTTCCCCTCTCCGCGGGCCCCAATGTGCAGCAATGCGGAGAAAAAGCACCACTCGACATGGAATGCACATGACTCGGCATGGCGGAAGTGCTTTAACAGAGCTAGCTTGCGGCGTTTGTAGACAAGCCCACACGCCCTGCTGCTACTACCAGTTTTATCTCTAAAACTTCTTTTAACAGCAGTCCTTCCACACAACGGGCATGCGCTTCACGATCTCGCGCGAGAAACTTCAAGAAGGACTCGCGGCGGTAACCGCCGCCGTACCGGCCAAGACCACTTTGCCGGTCCTGTCGAACCTGCTCGTCGAAACCACCGAGCGCGGGATTCGTTTTTCCGCGACCGACCTCGATATCGCCGTCAGCACTGAAGTCAGTGCCGATGTCGAAACGCCAGGAGCGATCACGATTCCCGCCAAGAAATTGAGTGAGATCGCGCGCGAGCTGCCGCCGTCTCCCGTCAAGATTTCGGCCAGTGGCGAACAACGCGTCACCATCGAATGCGGACGATCCAAGTTCAAGCTGCTTGGACTACCGCGCGATGAGTTTCCGACGTTCCCCACCGTGCGCTTCAATGAGTCGTGGCGCGTGAAGTCGGGCGAACTGCAAAAGCTCATTTCGCACGTGGCATTCGCCGTGAGCACCGAAGAGTCACGACCCATTCTCAATGGCGTGCTCTGGGAGCTACGCGAAGATCGGATGCGCATGGTGGCTACCAACGGCCACCGCCTCTCGAAAATGGAAGTGCCGGTGGAATCGAGCAGCGCCCCACCGGGTGATCTGATTGTGCCGCCCAAAGCACTCGAGCAGATCAAGCGGCTTTTCCCAGCTGAGGAAGAACTCGAAATCGCGCGTGGTGAAAATCATCTCGGTTTCCGTTCGCCGTTCACGTCGGTGTTTACGCGTCTGGTCGAAGGCCCGTATCCGAACTACGAACAGGTCATTCCGAAGGACAACGATCGCTTTTGTTTGTGCGATAAGGCAGCGCTCACCAGTGCGCTCAAGCGCATGAGCGTCATCGCGTCCGATCAGACACATCGCATTAAAATGTCGTTCAATACCGGCATGTTGAAGTTCAGTGTGACCACGCCCGACCTGGGTGAGGCCTCCGATGAACTGCCGGTGAACTACAACGGCGATCAGCTCGATATTGGCTTCAACGCCACGTATCTACTGGAGATCCTGCGCTATATGCCCACCGAGCAGGTGCGCCTGACCTTCAAGGCGCCAGAGCGCGCGGCCACGATCGAGCCCGAAGGCTGGGATGATCCGGCGAAATATCTGTGCCTCGTCATGCCGCTGCGCCTGATGGACTAAGCTGAACGCAGCAACAGCTGCTCAGCGCATACGTTCCGCCCGGATCTCCACTTTTTGCAGCACCTGCTGCGAGCGCGGAGTTCCGGGCGGAATGCGTTCTACCAACTGCAGGGAGAGCGTACTCGTCCCCTGCAGCTTCTCCAGGATACCCGTGAGCGTGGCAATCTCGACGCGGTGCGACCCGGACCCTGTCCCGACGACTTCGAAGGCGCGGAACGCGGTGCCGCCTTTTCCTTCAACTGTTGTACGGACGTCTCGAGTCACGACCAACGTTTCGCGAGAAAACTTGGTCAACGTAGAGCGCGTGGTGGTATACACCGTGAGTGGCACGCCGTTGCGACAGACCAATGTGACCGTGCTATCACGCCACTGACTTCCTTCCACGACGCCATCGGGAATCCGTACCAGCAGTTCACGAGCCAACTGCATAGCACTCACTTCAGGCCGGTCGCATTCGTTCGCCAATGGCGGACGGCTGACCACACGCAGTGTCGTGCTATCGCTCAGCGCATCGATCAATAACAATGAGGACGGTCGTAGCGGGTTCGTGGCCGTCGCGCCAAGTGCTGTTGGGCTTTCCGCAATACTGCTGCGTACGGTGAACGAATCCACCTGCCCCGATCCGCGCAGGGCGCCGATGACGGTTCGATCGAATGACATCGAGACCAATGCCCGCGTGTCGACGCGTTGTTCATTCGACACACCTGCCGGCATCGGGGTCCCGCTGACCGTGAGACGCGTAACGGCCGAGATGATCCAGGAGGTGGGTGCCTGAGTTTTCGGCAGCAGCAGGCGATTGCTCGCGACTGGTGCCGATGGAGTGGGTGTGACGACCACCGAACTCGGCGTGGGCGCTGGTAATGGAGCCGGCCCCGCTGGCGCGCAGGCCAGCATCAGGATCTGGCTGGTCACGCACCACACCGCCGAACGTAGAAGACGTTTCACTGGGGTCCCGAGATCTCATGGAAAGTCGCCGGCCTATAAGCCGGGTTCTGTCAGTGCTGACATACGCAAGCGCACACCAACACCGGACGGTCATTCCTCTCGGCGTGCAGTCACCCACACGCTCCAGCAGCCTACCCGCGGCTCGACATCTTGCGACGCCCTTGCGAGACGGATCATCTCTCGCCGCTTATTTGGCCTTGCTCCGACTGGGGTTTACCGAGCCACCTTCGTTACCGAAGGCGCGGTGGGCTCTTACCCCACCCTTTCACCCTTACCGTAACATCAGTTGCCCGATGAGACGGCGGTTTGCTTTCTGTTGCACTGTCCGTCGCACGAAGCTCACGCCGCATGCGCCCAGGCGTTACCTGGCAGTCTACCCTGTGGAGCCCGGACTTTCCTCGGTGCCTGAACTTGCGCCCAGACATCGCGACCATCCGGCCGGCGACCAATCCATGAGTGTGAGGAATATAACCGGCCCGAGGACCTCCTCGTATCGCGATCACGTATCGTGATGCGGTTATACCGCCTTCGACTACATCCTATCGCCACACACTGACGGCATGATGACGACACCAGCATAACCTATCGTCGTGATCGGCCCGCTGCGCTTGCAGTGTCGGCCCCGAGCACGAACACTCTGTTGAGTGAGGCGCGTATGACAGCACCGTTGAGGTCGTCGTTGGCATCGCTGGCTCGTACTACGGTTTATCCGATCACGCCGGTGAAGTCGACGTCCGCCGCAGCCACCGCCGACGCCCCATCACAGTCCATCGTCACCTTTCTCACGCCAGCAGAGCGGCAACGGGTCGATGCGCTGGGGCAGGGGAGCTACACGACCGTGCATCGCGAGAGTCTTGACGATGTGCTACGCGATCTCCGTACACAGCCGGTGTCGGCGATCCTCGTGTCGGTGTCCCGCTATCAGCAGCATCACGCCACCCAGGTGGCGCGCATGGTGCGTGAGTTTCCGCGCGTGGCGGCGGTGGCATTGCTCACGGGCAACGAAGCACGCACCACGCAGTCATTGCTTGCGTTGGGGCAACAAGGAGTGCAAACGCTGGTGGACGCGCGTGACCCGGCTGGGTGGCGCGACCTGCGACAGTTCGTGCATCGCGAAGTCACGGCCACAATCGAGGCGGTCGCGATTCGCCGCATTCGTGCCGATCTACCGGGCGCGAATGGCGATTGCTTGCGCTTCTTTGACGAACTGTTTCTCGCGCCGCGGTCGCTGACGACGGTACGCCAACTGGCACGACGGTTGGGTGTAGTGCCCACCACCTTCATGAGTCGCTTCTTTCGCGCCGGTATTCCCGCACCCAAGAAGTATCTTGCCACCGCGCGGTTGGTACGCGCGGCACGACTGCTCGAGAACCCGGGCTACAGTCTTACGCAGGTCGCTTTTTTGCTCGAGTACTCGTCACCGCAAAGTTTCTCGCGGCATGTGATGCATTCACTACAATGTGGCGCCGCCAAGTTCCGCACGGATTACAGCGGCGAGGCGATGCTCAACCACATGCGGCAGCGACTCATTTTACCATATCAGCAACAACTCATCGCGTTCGTGCCCATCGAGGTCACGCCACCATGGATTTCACGGCCGGTGTTGGTGGCAACGTCCGGGTCTGAGTCCGCGGGCGTGAGTCCGTCGGTGGAGCGGCGGCCACCGGCGCAAATTCTGCTGGGGGCATCGTAGCGGCGAACTCGATCGGGTGACGCAATGTGTGACGCAACGCGAGTGCGCGCATACGCGCCGCGGTCTGCGATAACTGCACCGCGCTGTGTGACAGCTCTTCGATACTGGTACGCTGCGCGATCGAC
>CAITQY010000724.1 GCA_903894655.1 uncultured Gemmatimonadota bacterium | reverse complement strand
GATCGATCGCGGTGCTACCCCACCCCGCACCACCGATCCACCCGGGCATCTGCACCGTCCCCTGCACGGATGGCGGCGCGAAGATCGGCCCCGAACGCACCGCCGCGAGCACACGGGCGCCCTGTGCGCGTATGGCTGGGGTAAAGTCGATGACATCATCGAGCGCGAAGCCCTGCCGCGCGAACGGGCGAGGCCACGACGGAAACGGCTGTGTGACCGCCGCCCGCTCGCCAGGCACATCGCTCGCCGGGACCGGCTGCTCCACCATCGGCCAGACGGGTTCACCGGTGTACCGATCGAACGCGTACAGGAAGCCGGTCTTTCCGGCAAGCACCACCGCATCGATGCGGCGTCCATTCACGGTGATCGATACCAACGCCGGCGGCGACGCCGCGTCATAATCCCAGATGTCGTGATGCACCAACTGTCGGGCCCAGCGCTGCTCACCGGTGGCCGCATCAAGGCACACCAGCGACTGAGTATACAGGTTGTCGCCGAGCCGATTACCGCCGTAGTAATCGTTGCTGGCGGCACTCACGGGCAGGTACACAAGGCCCGCCGCAGAGTCGACCGAAAATGGCGCCCAGACGTTGCCATGTCCGGTGCGCGACGCCGACCCGTTCTCCCACGAATCCCGCGCCGCACCGGCCTGTTGCGGAATCGGCTCCCAGCGCCAAAGGCGCGCCCCGGTGCTCGCGTCGAACGCCTGCACGTCGCCCGGTGGATCTTGCTCGTGAATGATGCGATCGCCAATCGCGCTGCCCACGATCACCACGTTGCGCCAAATCACCGGTGGCGAGCTGTTCCCGATGTGCAACCGGTTCACGGGCCACCGAAGCCCCTTAGCCAGATCGACGGCGCCTTGATCGCCGAAGGTGCTCACCGGCCGCCCGGTGGCCGCATCCAGCGCGTACAGCGACCAGCGCGACGCCACCATGATACGACGCGCTCCGTTGCCAACCCAGGAGGCGACGCCACGATGCACGAAGCCGGCGCGATCGTCGGAAATCAGCCCCCAGCGCGTGGCCTTGGGATCAAAGGCCCACAGCTCGCGTCCGGTGCGACCATCCAGCGCCACGACGCGATTGAACGGGGTGCTCAGGAAGAGCGTATCGCCGAAGGCAAGCGGGGTGGTCTCGAACTTCCCGGGTTGTACGCGCTCGCCGGTGTCCTCGGCATCGTGTTCGACCTCGCCGGTCTCCCAGCGCCATGCGGGTTCGAGTGTGGCCACGTTGCCGGGGGAGATATCGGCGACCGGCGAATAGCGCTGCGAACCGGCATCGCCCGCGTACGCAGGCCATCCCACCGGTGCTGAGGGAAACGCGCCAGCCCGCCGTAGATCCTGCGTGTCAGTGTCGCGACAGGCGACCGTCAGCACGAGCGCGAGCGACGGCCAGATACAAGACGTAATCGTTTTGGCCATCGGCTAACGACCGATCACACCCGCCTGTGTTTGGCTGGCGAGGAGGGTGTCAAAGTATTCAATAGTTTTCGCCAACCCCTCGCGCAGGGGGACCGACGGCGACCAACCGAGCAGGGAGTTGGCCTTGGAGATATCCGGCCGACGCTGACGAGGATCGTCGGTGGGGAGCGGACGCGTCACGACCTTCGATGGTGAGCCGACGAGCGTGATGATGAGCTCGGCCAACTCACGCATCGTGCATTCCTCGGGGTTACCCAGGTTGATCGGACCCGTGATGTCGTCCGCGCTCTGCATCATGCGCTGCATCCCATCAATGAGATCACTCACGAAGCAGAACGACCGTGTCTGGGAACCGTCGCCGAACACCGTGATCTCGTCGCCGCGCAGCGCCTGCAGGATGAAATTGGAGACCACGCGCCCGTCGTTCGGGTGCATGCGGGGACCGTACGTATTGAAGATCCGAACCACCTTGATGCGCAGCTGGTGCTGTCGATGGTAGTCGAAGAACAGCGTTTCGGCGCAGCGCTTGCCTTCGTCGTAGCACGAGCGTGGCCCGATCGGATTCACATTGCCCCAGTACTCCTCCACCTGCGGGTGCACGGCGGGATCCCCGTACACCTCCGAAGTAGATGCCTGCAGAATCTTGGCGCCGAGTCGCTTGGCGAGTCCGAGCATGTTGATGGCACCATGCACGCTGGTCTTCGTGGTCTGCACAGGGTCGTGCTGGTAGTGCACCGGCGAGGCCGGACAGGCGAGGTTGTAGATCACGTCCGTTTACACATACATCGGCCACGTGACATCGTGTCGCTGGAGTTCGAACCTCGGATGATCGAGCAAGTGCAGGAGACCTCGACGCGTGCTCGAAAAAAAGTTGTCGATGCACAGCACTTCGTGCCCCTGCGCCAACAGCAATTCACACAAGTGTGATCCGAGAAAACCGGCACCGCCGGTGACCACAATTCGCTTCGATTCGATGGACAAGGCAGGAATCTGGATTGGTGCGTTCAGGAGGTGCGCGGGGACTCGATGGACCGGACGAGACCGGAGGACATCTGCAGAATAAGATGGCGCGCTTCGATAAACGACTGCAGCCGCGTCGGTCATCGACCGGTTATTACCGCCCCCCTACTGCACCCGAACCACCGCCACCCGCAACCCCGCCGGCGCCGCGAGCGGGTCGACCGCAAAGATCTGCGGCAGAAGCGTCGCCCGTGCGACACGCGCGCACTCCTGCGCCCAGACGATCCGTTCGGCAGCTTCGTCAGCGCGAGGCATCATTCGTCCCCACGCGTGGAAGCAGCCGACATTTGGCGGCTCGATTTCGCGCGCGAAGGTCGAGCCGGTAGATCCGCGCGCCCAGCGACAGGCCAAAGAGCTGGGCATACCTGCGGCGCCGACGGACATCGGCGGCCTCAGCGGCGGTGTGCCAGGAGGCTCGGAAGTGATGGATCGAATGAGTCAACGGTGTGATGGTCACGTGCCCGCTCTCGAACGACTTTGGGCAGAGATACTCGGGGGGGAGGACGGCGACGCATTCGCGATCCTGGAAGGAGCCGTCGAGCCGGAACCCAAACTGCTCGAAGACTACCGAGTCGCGCTGCGGGCAGGGCGTCTTCACGGGGCAGCCATCGGTTCCGACGAAAGAAGTGGTCTCGTAGCCGGCGAGCAAAGCCGCCACCACACGGTGGCCTTGCTCCGCGCCAAATCCCAAGCCCGTATTGACGGTACCATCGTGCTGGAACCCGAAGAACGCCCGCCAGTGGAGCAGGTCGTCAAGTGGCTGCACGAGTTCCACGTCGGTGTCGAGATAGATGCCGCCGTGGTCATGAACGATCCTGAGCCGAGCCCAGTCGGAGACAAACGCCCAGGCTCTGGCTGCGATGGCCTCGCGGGAGAAGCGGCACTGCTGTACGTCGAGGTTCGTTTCGTCCCAGCGGCGAATCTCGTAATCCGGGCATTGGGTCCGCCAACTCGCCAGGCATGCCTGCGCGAGTTGCGGGAGCGGTCCGCCGCCAAACCAGCAGTAGTGGATCACCTTGGGCATCACGATGCACCGCCGCCGGCCGCGGTGCCGGATCGCAGGATCGCGACCGTGTCTTCTCCCTCGACGAAGGTGTCGTAGCCGTGTCCGTGGAGGAGCCCGACCGCATCGGCCTGCTGGAGCGCGTCGAGCAAGTGGTGCTCGTATTTCATCAGGATCTCGACATCGAAGCCTTCGACGTCGATCTGGAGGAGGTCCACCCGCTGCACGTCGTAGCGGTCCAGCAGATCGATAAACGTCATCGCATCGGCGACGGTGCTCGTCATCATGGTGGCTGGGGTGTGGGAACGCGCGTGGTGGGCGAGCACTACCGAGCCTCTGCCGCCTGCCCAAGGCAGCAGAGGCGGTCATCGAACGGTGCTTGCCGCCCCCTCTACTGCACCCGAACCACCGCCACCCGCAACCCCGCCGACGCCGCGACGGCACCGCCCTCTCCGAGCAGCTCGAGCAACTGCCCCCCTGTCTGCGCGCCTTCAAAGCTGAAGTAGCTGCTGCTGAACGCCCGCAGCTGCTGCACCGGCAGCGTGAACGTGCCGAAGCTCAGTGACCGCGCCCGCAACGGAGCCGCCGAGAAGGCGCCGGGATACGTGCCGGCCAGCCCGCTCATCACGTCGGCCACATTCCAGCTTGGAAAGCTGAGCTGCGTGCGGTCGGCGGTAAAGCCGGGGAGGTCGTCCACCGCATTCGCCAACGCCCAATCGGCCAGCAGCTCACCCGCCGGACGGCCGGTACGTTGCGCGAGGTTGGCTAGGCCGGTCTGGGCGCCGCCCTTCACGAGCGCCTTGAGCCAAGCGCCTTCGGTGGTGGCATACTGGTCGGCCGCCCACCGCACCAGCGACCAGCCGCTGGCGTAGAACGTCACGTCGTTGTTCGTGGAAGCGCCCAACGGCGACAGCGTGTCGACGCCGCGCAGATACTGGTGCAGCATCGAGAAGTGCTTCCACATCATGAGCGGGCGGTCGTCGCACTGGTACACTTCGCAGCGAACCGTGGTGGCGAAACCGGTGTTGCCCTTCCAGCTGCCGCCGCTCGTGAAGGTGCGCGAGTACAGCTCTTCGGCAATGCGCGCCGTGCTCTCCTCGAGCCACGACTCTTCGAACGGCGTGTTACCGGCCAACCGCACGGCGAAGCTGGCCAGGTGCTTGCCCTCATGGATCACCGTGCTGCGCATGGCGCGGCGCCAGTCGGCCGGCGTCTCGGTGGCGGTGGCGACGCGGGCGTAGAACACTTCGTTCTCGTTGCTGGCCGCGAAGGTGCTCTTGGGATAGAAGTTGCAGGCGCTCACATAGCCCGCCGTGCCGGCCACGGAGTCGTTCACGAAGCGCGTAAACAACATCGTCACGCGGCCGTCGCCGTTCATCGCGCCGTTCATCGCCAACGGGTCGCCGATGTTGTCGCGCAGCAGCGGATACTGCACGCGGTCGAACTCGTCGCCGATCGCGCGGTAGTCGGCGTCCATCGTGCGGGCGCGCGGAGCGGCCACATCTTCCAGCACCACCGCGCGCGTGCCCGCGTACACCACGCGGGCCTGCACATCGCGGCCGGCGTTGCAGCTGGTGTACAGCGCCTTCATGGTGATCACGTCGCCCACGTTCAGCGACGTCGCGCTCGACGCCATGGCCACACCAAGGCGATTCATCTTCTCGGCCCGCGCCGCACTCCACTGCGTGGTGGCCGAGCCGGCCCGCGCGGCGATCGTGCGCTGCGCGTCGAGCTGATCGTCATGCCGCGACTCGGCGGCCGCCGCCTGCTGCGCCACGAGTGATTCCGTGCGCATGCCCGGCAGCAGCGAGGCGTTGATCACGCTGCTCGGGGCCGACGTCTCGACCATGCTCCCAAGCGCCGGCGGATTCTTCATCGCCGACAGCTGTCCGGCCATCGCGCCCGTGCCGGTGCCGCGCAGTTCAAAGGCGCTGCTGCCCGAGGCCACGTCGCTGGTGTTCACCACGGCCACCATGTAGCGGGCGGATCCGGAGGCAGAGCCGGAGGCAGAGCCGGAGGCAGAGCCGGAGGCAGAGCCGGAGGCAGAGCCGGAGGCGGAGCCATTGGCAGCGCCGGAGGTCGGGGCCACGAGCTCGGTGCAGCGCACGTCATCGGCCGAGAGCAAGTTGGCCGACTCGCCGACTTTGAGGGCGAGGCGGTTGGCGGCGCGAACGGGCACGGTGGCGGTGAGCACGGTGCCGGCTACGGTGAGCGTGACGGGCTGCATGGCCGTAGCGGCACAGGGCAGCGCGCCGACCGGCACCACGGCATCAATGCGGGAGGCGGAGGCGCTGCGCACCTGGAGGGTCACGCCGCCCACGGTCAGGCTGATGGAGTCGATCGCGTGGGCGAGGTGCTCGCCGGTAATGACCACCGAGGCGCCGGAGACCAGCGTATCGGGGGAAAACTGCGCCAAACGAGGGATCGCGGACACGCTGTTCGTCCCGGAAATCGGCGGAGCGATGGGCCGATTGCTCTGCGAGAGAGGAGCGACTGCATCAGCACTGCTGCATCCCTGCAACACCCCCAAAGCGCATGCCATCACACTCGCGGCGCGCGTCGCACGGGCGAAAACGCCGGCGCTTCTGGAAGTCGTTGTATTGGATGCAGTTATGGTCATATGTGCGACAGTCACCGTGTGGGTCCGCTCCTTCACTCTGCCATGAAGGAAGCAACTGGCGTGCCGAACTCGACCATAAACGCACATTGAGGCCCGCGTTAATGAATTCGACGTCGCGATGCGTCGCATCGTGTGCCGGGGTCGCCGTCGACACGACAGCGTGCAGT
>CAITQY010000723.1 GCA_903894655.1 uncultured Gemmatimonadota bacterium | reverse complement strand
GAACAGCAGGGCCGTGACCAATACGCCCAGCGGATGCAATCGCGCCAGCAAGGCCACTGCGATCGCCGTGTAGCCGTAGCCGGGCGAGAAGGTCTCGTATAGCGCGTAGGTGATGCCGGTGTACTCCACCGAGCCGGCTAATCCCGCCAGCAATCCGCTCACGAGAAACGCCCCAAACATTGTGCGCGGCACATCGATGCCACCGGCACTGGCCGCCGCGGTCGGGGTGGCCCCCACGGCGCGCAACCGGAACCCGCTGGCCGTACTGCGCAGCCACCACCAGACCGCGATTGCCACCAACACCACGATCAGCACGCCGGCGTGCAAACGCGTGCCCTCGAGCATCACGGGCAGCTGCAATTCCGGCGCGAGCGTTACCGACTGCGGATTCACCCGCGTCGGTTCCTGCAACGGACCACGCACCAGCCAGCCGGTGAGATACTGCGCGACAAAATTCAGCATGATGGTGCTGATCACTTCCAGGACACCGAATCGCAGTCGGAGCCCGCCCGCGATCGCTGCCCACGCACCACCGGCCATCGCCCCCGCCACCAACATCACGGGAATGCCGATGAGCCACGACACACCACCCAGTGCGCCGCTGATCGCCGTGGCCGCCGCGGCACCTACCAGCAGCTGTCCTTCGGCCCCGATGTTCAGAATGCCCGCGCGAAACGCCACCGACACCGCCAGCCCCGCCATCGCCAATGGCACCATGCGCACGATCGTGGCCGATGTGATGGCGTAATACGATCCGAAGGCCCCGCGGACCATCGCCGACAGGGCGGGGATGACCTCGTGTCCGGTCGCGATCAACAGCACCGCCAGCATCGCGATCGCGATGGCCAGCAGGACGAGCACGCGTGCCGTTGTTGCGGCCAACGAGCGCAGGGCCGTCATGCGTCGGCCCCGGCCGTCATTTCGTTCCCGATGCCGTCGGCGCCACTCAACATCGCGCGACCGAGGGCGTCGCGATGCTTCACACTCTCGATCACGGTGCCGTCGTGCATCGCGAACACGCGATCGGCCAACAGCACCACTTCGTCGAGATCACTGCTGTACACCACGACGGCCATGCCCGCGTCGCGCGCCGCCCGCAACGCCCGATGTACCGCATCGGTGGCCACGAAGTCCAAGCCGCGTGATGGATTCTCGACCACCAGCGCCTCGCGCGCTGCCTCGAGTTCACGTCCCAACACGAGCTTCTGTTGATTGCCGCCGGAGAGCGTTCTCGCCACGACCTCGGCACCCGAGGCGCGCACGTCGAATCGGTGCAGCAAGGCTGAGGTGCGCACGCGCACGTCGTTCCAGTCCATCACGCCGCGTCGGGCGCCGGCGCCCTGCAAGGCGGTGTTCTCGAAGAGCGGCGCATCAAGCAGCAACGCATCACGATGACGATCTTCCGGCACGAATCCCACACTCTCGGGAATCGCGCGACGTCCTGCGGTCGGCGAGAGGCGTCCGGCCAGCACGCGCAACAGTTCGCGCTGCCCCGCACCTTCCACCGCTCCGATACCGACGATCTCGCCGGCATGCACGTGCATCGTGGCTGATCGCACGCGGTCTACGCCGTTGGCATCGCGTACCGTGACCGCATCGAGCGCGAGCACGGTTCGCGGGAGAGCGGACGCGGCGCGTCTGCTCACGACATCCGCCGCGCCGGTAACCACATCCTTGGTGACATCCGTGATGACATTACTGACCATATCGGTAACGTCACGCCCCGTGAGCACATCGGCCGTCCGCACGGTGGCACCGCCCAGCATCGCATCCGCCACCCGCGCCTGATCGGTGTCACGCGCCGGTGTGGTGAGTACGGTCCGTCCGCGGTGCAATACCGTGATGTCGTCGGCCACGGCAAGTGCATCGCGCAACTTGTGCGTGATGAGCACCACCGCGTTGCCGGCATCCGCATACCCACGAATCCAGCGCAGCAACTCCGCGGCCTCGGCCGGCGCCAGCACCGCGGTGGGTTCGTCGAGAATGAGCAACGTCACGTCGCGCGCGAGCGCTTTCACGATTTCGCAGCGCTGCTGCGCCCCTACGGGCAGGTCTTCCACGCGGGCGTTCGGGTCGAGGACGAGTCCTGCCCGTGCGGCCACGTCGCGCACGCGCGTCGCCGCCTGCTGCGGATCAAACCCGCCATGTCCGCCGAGTGCGATGTTCTCGGCCACGGTCATGCGGGGCACCAGCGTGAAATGCTGGTGCACCATCCCGATGCCATGGGCTAATGCGTCCGACGGAGACCGTATGGTGATTGGTGCACCGCGCCAGTGCATCACGCCCTGCTGGGCGCGCAGCAGTCCGAACACCACGCGCATGAGCGTGGTCTTGCCGGCACCATTTTCACCGAGCAGGGCGTGCACGCTGCCGGCGCGGACCTGGAGTGAGGCGCCATCGAGCGCGCGCACGCGACCGAACGTGTGCGCGATGCCGTCGAGCGAGAGCAGCACGGCGCCCGTTGGCGCAGCCGTCACCATCGCGTGGGGATCACGATCCCGTGGGGATCACGATCCCGTGGGGAGGTGCAAGAACGTCCACGGGAGTCCGAAGCGCGTTTCGAGGAACGCACCGAGCGCCTGGACGCCCAGCGTTTCCGTGGCATAGTGCCCAGCATAGACCACGCAGAGGTCATGTTCCATGGCATCGACCGTGGTGTGGTGCGGTCCCTCACCCACGATGAGGGTGTCGACGCCGCGATCGCGGGCTTCACGCAGTGTCTCGGTTGATGCGCCGCCTCCGGTGCAGATGGCCCACCGATGCGTCCGACGGCCCTGCGCTGGAATCGAGGTGCGCACCGTGCCGCCGTAGCGGGCCGAGAAGGCCTGGACGCGCTGCACCAGTTCCTCGGTGGGCTCGTTGGCCGTGCCCGTGACGCCGATGTCCACCGACTTGAAGCGGGCGAAGCCACCATCGGGCGCCAGTCCCAAGGCGTGCGCCAATCGCACGTTGTTGCCGTGCTCGGCGTGTAGATCCAGCGGCAGATGCGACGAATAGACGGCCAGTCCACTGGAGAGCATCGAGCGGAACTTCTCATACTGCATCCCGACCAAGGGTTGCACGCCACTCCAAAACAGCCCGTGGTGCACGATCAGGAGGTCGGCCCCGGAAATGATCGCTTCCGTGATCGCGGCCCGCGACGCGTCGACCGCCACGGCGACGCGATGCACGGCGCCGGGGTTGGCGATCTGGAGTCCGTTCACCGCGCCTGGATAGTCCGGGATCTCACTGGTGCGCAGTTCGGCGTCGAGCGCCGACACGATGTCGCGCAGCGGCACGGACGGCGGCGTAGTGCCGTTCCCGCTGGCTGACGCGAGAATGCGGTCCGTGGCTGGCGTTGACATCGTTTACTTGGCCGGTGGTAGTGGCTTCGCGCTGTCCGTGCCTTGCAGCAGATCGGCGAGTCCGGTGAACGTGCCGGCCTTGAGCAACAGGCCCACGGAATCACTTGCCGCCATCGCGGTGGCGGGAATGCGATTGCTCAGGGCGGGATTCACGACGAGTCGTACCACGTCGTCCTTCACGCCGAGGTTGAGCACGCGGCCCTTGAAGGTGCCGGCTTGCACTTCGCGCGCGACCATCAGGAACGCTTTCGGCAAATCGATCACGACGCTGGCGATGATGACGTCGGGGGCCACGCTGTTCTGGTCGGCGTTCGTACCGAAGGCGAGGATCTTCTTTTCGCGCGCCGCCTGAAATACCCCCAGACCCGCGGCGTCGGCGTTCTGGAAAATGATGTCGGCGCCCTGCGCGATCTGGGCCAGTGCCTGTTCCTTACCGGCGCTCACGTCGTCCCAGTTGCCGATGTACGACGTGATGACGCTGACCTTCGGGTTGACCGATTTGGCGCCGCGCTCGAAAGCGAGAAAGCTCGTCTTCACGGGCGGCAGTTCGGTCCCGGCGATGAGGCCGATCTTGTTCGACGTGGTTACCGCGCCGGCGATCATGCCTGCTTGGTACGAGGCCTCTTCGAAGGCGAAGGCGAGACCGGCCACGTTCGGCGCGGTGACGCGACCCGACGTGATGGCGTAGTTCGTTTTCGGATAGCCGGGTGCCACGCGGGTGGCGGCTTCTTGATACTCGAAGCCATTGCCGATCACGAGGTTATATCCCTGCGCGCCGTACTGTCGGAAGTTCTCGTCGAATTCGGCGGGCGTCTTGGTCTGGATGTGCGACGTTTCTGCGCCCAGTGAATCGCGAATGGCGAGGAGCCCTTCGTGGGCGATGCCGTTCCAGGATTTGTCCGAGATCGGTCCTGGGGTGAGCAGCGCCACCCGCATTTTCTTGGGTGCGGTGGAACTGGCGGCTGTTCCGGCCTTCTCCCCGCCACAGGCGGCGAGGAGAGTGAGGATTGAGCAGACGGCGACGCGTGTGAGGCGATTCGTGATCATAAGATGGGTAAATTCCTATGTTTATGCTTGTTGATGCTCTAATGGTGGCGCTTTTATGAGTCGAAAGCAGCCGATTTGTGTTAGTCGAGCGAGACGCCAAGGAGGTCGAGCAGGCGTTCGAGATCATCGTTGGAGAAGAAGGCGATGCGGACTTCGCCTTTGTCCTTGGCTGATAGCTGAATGGACACGCCGGTCTGGAGTTTCCGCCGGAGGCGCTCTTCGATCTGTCGGACGGTGGCGGCGGAGGCACCGGCGGGAACGGTCCCTTGGCTGTCGGCCTGTTTCTTTCCAGCGGCGGGCGGCTTGGGGCGACCGGCCTGCACTCGGCGCTCGACTTCGCGGACGGAGAGTCCGCCGTCGATGACGTCGCGGGCCATGTCTACGATTGCCCGTTCGGTGGCGAGGGGAAGGAGGGCGCGGGCGTGTCCGGCGGTGAGCTGCTTTTCCTGCAACATCCGGCGCACCGAGGCGGGGAGCTGTCGGAGGCGGAGCGCGTTGGCGACGGTGGAGCGATCCTTCCCGACGACGTCGGCGACTTCCTGGTTGTTGAGCTGGAACTCGTCGGCGAGCCGCTGATAACCGTCCGCCTCTTCGATGGGATCGAGGTCGGCGCGCTGCAGGTTTTCGATCATCGCCAAGACGAGGAGGGTCTTGTCGTCGACCGTCTTCACGAGGGCGGGGATGTCGGTCCACCCCAAGCGGCTGGCGGCGCGGAAGCGGCGCTCGCCGGCGATCAGTTCGTAGCCGGTGCCATTGGGAGCCGGACGCACGGTGATGGGCTGGAGCAAGCCGTTGACCCGCAGACTCGCTTCGAGGTCGGCCAGTTCTTCGGGCCGAAACTCCTGTCGTGGCTGATAGGGATTGGCGCGAATCTGCGACAGCTTGAGCGTGCGGAGCGGGGAGTCTTCGCGTTCGACGGCCGGTAGCGCGGCGGCGGCACCAGTGGTACCGGCGGTCGGGGCGTCTTTCGGGCTCTCACGTCGGGCGAGGAGGGCATCGAGCCCGCGTCCGAGGCGGCGTGGGGGTTCAGGCGTCATAAATTCTACGTAAGTGCTTGATGCAATGAATGTTATGTGCCTTCGCCCAGTTTCGATGCGGCGGTGCGATCAATAAGCTCACGTGCGACGGTCATGTAGGCCTGCGCGCCGACCGAGGCTACGTCATACACGACGATCGGCTTGCCGAAGCTCGGGGCTTCCGCGAGTCGGATGTTTCTCGGGATGACGGTGGCGAAGACCTTGTCGCCGAAATGGGATCTGGCATCGGCCGCAACCTGTCTCGAGAGATTCAGGCGGGCGTCGTACATGGTGAGCAGGACGCTGTCGACCTCGAGCTCGGGGTTGAGCGAATCCTGGACGCGCTGCACGGTACCGAGCAGCTGCGAGAGTCCCTCGAGGGCATAGTACTCGCACTGGAGGGGGATCAGGATGGCATCAGCCGCCACGAGCATGTTCAGCGTGATCAGGCCCAGTGAGGGTGGGCAATCGATCAGGATGAAGTCGTAGCGATCTCGGATCGGCGCGAGTGCGTCTCGCATACGGCTGCCGCGGTCTTCGGCATCAACGAGTTCGACTTCGGCCCCGGAGAGTTCTGGCGTCGTCGGGAGGACGTCGAGGTGGCTGAACTGGACGTTGCGGATGAGGGCCTGATCAACGGATGCACCGCCGATCAGGACGTCGTAGCAGTCCACCGTGAAGGCATCGCGGGAAATCCCGCAGCCGCTGGTGGCGTTGCCTTGGGGGTCGGCATCGATGAGCAGCGTGCGCTGCTCCGCCACGGCGAGCGAGGCGGCGAGGTTCACAGCGGTGGTGGTCTTACCGACTCCACCTTTCTGATTGGCGATAGCGAGGATGCGTGCCAAGAGTCGTCTGCGAGAGGGGTGCGCGGGGAGCGGTAGTATAGGCTCCACGTCGGTCGGGGACTATCGTGTGAGCAGACCAATCCGGTGATTTTTGGTAAGAAAACAGCGGTTTTTGCGTTTCACGTGAAACCAACGCCGTACCGGGATCCCAGAGGGGCGACATCACGCCGTTTCACGTGGAACAGTTACCAAGAAACGGGGGAGGCCTGACAATCAGGCCTCCCCCGCTCTTGTTCGAACAACCGCCGAACGACAGAATCGGCTACTTCGTGAAGCGCCAGCGCGTGGTCACGCTCACGGTGATGGTTGCCATCCCTTCGCTCACCGGCGTCGATATCGCCGCATCGGCCATCTCCATCTTTGCCATGGCCATCACGGCCCTCGGCTGCGGCTGCTCGAACTCGTTGATGGTGAGCTCGAGCAGTTCGGCGATCTGCCCACCGGCTGCCGTTGCCGCGACCTCTGCCTGACGACGGGCGCTCGCGACCGCCTTCGTGAGCGCGCTCTCCTGCGCCTTCGCCCGGTCCTTCACGAGGAAGTCGAGACCGGCCACCCGATTGCCACCATTGGTGAGTGCGGCATCGATAATCGGTCCGGCCTGTTCAATCTTGTCGGTCACCACCTGCACGATGTTGCTGACCTGATAGCCATCGATCACGATGCGCTGTGTCTTCTGATCGTATCGCTGGATCGGCATGACGCTGTAGTTCAGCGTCTGAATCTGCGCGGCGGGAACGCCGAGTGCGCGAATGGCGGCCAGGATCGCGGTCTGCTTCCGGTTGTTTTCTTGCGAGGCCAGCGCGGCGGTCTTCGCCTGCGTCTCCATGCCGACCTGCACTTGGGCGCGATCGGGCGCGACCTGCACTTCTCCGCGCCCACTGACCACAATCTGCGGCGGCGGCTGTGGCATCGACATCTGGGCGGCGGCTGGCGTGGCGAGCGCGGGGGCGGCGAGGGCGCCCAGTACGAATGCGACAGCAGTTAGTGGGCGAACGGCCCGGTTCGACACACGATCGGTCATGATGAATCTCCTCATCTATATATAGAAGGCGAGTGGTGGCGGTTGGCTTCTACCCCGTACCGTCATTTTCGGTCAAAGCCGGCACAGTTTGATGGCGAACCGTACGAATTGTGTTACAAAACGTGGTCGATAACCGATACACTATAACAACATTATCATGTCATCATAGAGACAACTATCCATATCGTGCTGGATTCTCGGTGTTGCAATGATCTGCAGGGTCGGGGCAAGCTGCCGCCTCTTTTCGGAGACGAACCGATCCGGCAAAGTTGCACACGTTTTGAGCTGTTCTTCGCGAACCTTCGCGAACCTTCGCGCCCTTCGCGTCAAACCGCGGTGCTTTCGGCTTTCTCGGTGCCATCGGACAGACACAGGTTCACGCGAAGACCGCGAAGACCGCGAAGAGACGCGAAGAACTGCAAAAGAAAAACTCTGAATGGATTTCGTGCGGGCAGTCGGCGCCGCGTGAAACCCCAACCCCCGCTGTGGCTGTTCTTCGCGAACCTTCGCGGCCCTTCGCGGCCTTCGCGTGAACCGCGGTACTCTTCGACCACTCGGCGCCCTCCGCCGAGGCACCCCGCCCGCACACCCTAGTCGCCAATCGGCGTCCGCCGGATCTCCATCAACAGATTCTGCAGGTCCGCCGGGCTGATACCCGGGATTTGACCCGCCTGAGCCAGCGTGGCCGGCCGAATGCGCGTCAGTTTCTGGCGCGCCTCGATCGAGATGGTCAGCATCGCCTCGTAGTTCAACGACGCGTGCAGCGACACCGACCCCTGCGCCTTGAGGCGATTGGCGCGATTCCGCTCCTTGTCGAAGTAGCGCTCGTATTTGATCTCGAGCTCCGCGCCGACCACCGCGTCCACTGGGAGATCGTCGCCCACCCCCGCCGCCGCGAAGAGGGCGCGCAGCGATACGTCCTGACGCCGCGTGAGTTCGATCGCGCGCACCGCGTGCAGCAAAGGCGCCGAGCCCACGGCCAGCAGGAGCGGGTCGGCCACCGCGGGCGTCATGCTCGTGCGCTCCGCCAATGCGTACGCCTCACGCACCGCGCCCAATCGAATG
>CAITQY010000722.1 GCA_903894655.1 uncultured Gemmatimonadota bacterium | reverse complement strand
GGGCTTGAGCGTCACGCCGGCCAGCCGGCCCACGCCGCCCAACGTGGTCTGCGCGGCATTCAGTCCCAGGCGGAACTCCTTGTCGGTATACGTGGACCACACGTCGGTCGGCTGGTGCCAATGCGGGTTCCAGCCGCTCCCCGTCTGCGTGCCGCGCTCGTTCTCGCGCAAGCTGATGGCGGGAATGAGGTCCTGAAACGGCCCCGAGTCGGTGTTGGTCATGTGCGGACCCACCTGCGCCGGGTAATCGGTGGCGTACTTCGTGTTGGACTGGTGCAGCGCCCACGCCAGCTCCGACGACGCCTTCCACATCTTTGAGTTGATCTGAAACTCGATGTTTACATCGGCTTCGGGACGCTGCTCCTTGGCCATGGTGCCATCGGCCTTCGGCATGCCGTGGTCCCACATCATCATGTCGTGCTGGATCATGCCGAGCCACTTGGGTTCCGGATACTTCCCCGACCCCTTCGGCTCCTCGATGCCCTGCAGCTTCGCGCGCTGCTCGATGTACGCCCGTGCACCGTTCAGGCCACTCTCTTCGTTGTTCCACAGCACGAAGCGAATGGAGCGCTCGGTCTGCACGTCGGGATTGCTGAACACGCGCGCCAGTTCCATCACCAGCGCCGTGCCCGAGCCGTCGTCATTCACGGCCTCGCCCCAGCCGATGCCGTCCATGTGCGCCCCCACGATGTACATCTCGTCCGGGTGCGTGGTCCCGATCTTGGTGCAATACACTTCCTGCCGTTCGCCCGGCACGCTCGGCTCGGCGTTCAGCGCGCGCAACGCCGGGTCGGGCTGCAGCAACGAGTCGTTGTTCACCCCGGTGCGCGTACGGATACCCCGATTACGTCCACCACCCGAGGCCTGCGTGGCCGGCGGACCGACGCGGCGCAGCGGCGGCTGACCGGGGGCGGCCGGTGCGGCGGCCGGCGGCGGTGTGGCGGGACGCTCGGCCAGAGTGGGCGGCTCGTAGCGGTAGATGATGCGTTCGGTGTTCGAGCAGCCGTAGCTCTTGAGCTGCGCCTCGATCCAGTCCACCGCGTCGCGGTTGCGCTTGGTGCCCTGCTTCCGGTCACCGAACTGCGTGAGCCCCTTCAGCGTGGTCTTGTACCGCTCGAGGTCGAGTCGCGCGACCATGAGCGCCACGGGATCGGTGGAGTCGATCGGGGCGATGGCCGGCGGAAGCACCGGCCGCTGGGCCGACAGAGGGACAGCGACCAGCGCGACGGCCACAGCCGAGGCGGAGAAAACGGACAGCGTGCGCATGGCGGGGCAGGCAGAGGGGGACGTACTGAGCGGCGCCGTCGGTGCCGCTCCCACTCCTGCCAACTTCCGCCCGAACGCGGCGATTCGCAACGGGGGCGGGGGCCCCGCCGCCGCGGCGTCCTCAGCCGGAGCGAAGCCGCTGCACCACGGCGCGGCGCAGCCGATCCCATCGACTGCGCCGGAGCTTGCGTTCCACGGCGCGGGCGAGGTCGGCGTAGCCGTGTTGCCGCAGTG
>CAITQY010000721.1 GCA_903894655.1 uncultured Gemmatimonadota bacterium | reverse complement strand
TTGTCGTACTTGCTCCACGCGTCGAAGCCCCAGTGCACGAGGGCCACGCTGCCGTCGGCGCGATGCACGCCGGTCGGCCCCGAGTCGCGTAACCACACCCGGTCGGTGGGCTGCACGTGCAACCGGTACTGCGCGGCATCCACGCCGTGCATCGTGAGCGCCGCGCGCGCATCCTCGCACACGGCGTCATCCTGACAGAGAATGTCTACGCGCTCGCAGGGCGCGAGGGCGCGCACGATCTCGGCGTACACCCACGGGATGGGCGCGAACTTGCCGGGCCAATCGGGTTCATGCGTGGGCCATCCGATCCAAGTGGCGTCGTGACGCTCCCACTCGGCGGGCATACGCACCGGTCCGAGTGCGGACAGCTCGATGCGATCGCTCAACGACCGGCCAGCCAGCGCTGCGTAATCGGGCCGTACGTGTCAATGCGGCGATCACGCAGGAACGGCCAATTGCGACGCGTGTCCTCGATCAGGCCGAGGTCGCAGGCGGCGACGAGAATCTCCGGCGCCGTACCGGCCTGCGCGAGATATCGGCCGAACGGATCGGCGATGAACGACTGCCCGAAGAACTCGAGACCGTCGGTGCCGGGCTCGGGCTCGAAGCCGACGCGATTCGGCGACGCCACGAACACGCCGTTGGCGATCGCGTGGGCGCGCTGCGCGGTGCGCCACGCGTCAACCTGCGCGTCGCCGAACGTGGCCTTCTCGCCGGGATGCCAGGCGATGGCCGTGGGGTAGAACAGGATCTGCGCGCCTAGCAGGGCGGTGATACGCGCCGCCTCCGGATACCACTGATCCCAGCAGATCAGCACCCCGATGTCGGCGTACTTGGTGCGCCATACGCGGAAGCCGTTGATGCCGGGATGCGCATCGTGCCGCAGATCGCCGGTCACGTCACCGGGCGCGAAGTAGTACTTCTCTTCGAAGAGCGGGTCGTGCGGGATGTGCATCTTGCGATACGTGCCGAGCACGCTGCCGTCGGCATCGATCACGGTGGCGGAGTTGCGATAGAGCCCCGCCGCCTCACGCTCGTAGAAGGGCACGACGATGACGACGTCGAGTTCCTTGGCGAGGGCCTGAAACGTGTGCACCGTCGGGCCGTCGGCCGGCTCGGCGATGTCAAACCGCTCGGGCTTCACGCTCTTGCAGAAGTACGGTGCGTTGAAGAGCTCCTGCAAACAGATGATCTGTGCGCCTCGCGCGGCGGCCTCGCGTACACGCGTTACCGCGCGCGTCACGTTGCTGGCGAGATCATCCGAGGCGGTGTCCTGAATGACACCGATGTTCACGACGTTGGCCATGCCGAAAAGTCATCGATACGGGGGCCGGGGGCAACGTGGCGGGGTCACCGTTTTTTCGCGGTTGGCTTGGGTTCGGCCTTGCGGTCCGCTTTCGCCTTGACCACGGGCGGCTCGAGCACCGGCTGGAGGTAGGCCAGCAGAATGCGCCGCAGGTCGTCGAGCAACGGTTTCTTTTCGGCGGCCACGGCTCGTCCGCGACGCGCCAGCAGCGACTGTCCGAGCGTCGCGGCCACGAGCGCAACGCGGCGCCGATCGCGGGTGGCGAGCTTCGGGTTCCGCGCGGAGAAGAGCACATCGAGCCGGTCGACGAACGAGTCGAACAGCTGCGCTCGCAGGCGCGTGGGGGCCGACCGGGTGTCGTCCCCGGGGCCCTCGACGGTGGCGAAGACACGACGGAAGGCGGGGTGCGTGTCGTGGAACTCGGCCAGCGGTTTCACGATGCGATCGATCAGTCGGTCGAGGGGCAAGCCGTGCGGATCGATCGGGAAGGCGCGCTCGTGAATCGCGCGCATTTCGTCGGCGTAGCGCAACGCCAGCGCCGCCAGCACGGCGTCGCGGTTCGGGAAAAACTGATACAGCGATCCCTTGGCGGTGCGGGCTTTGAGGGCGATCGCTTCGGCGGTCGCGGCGTGCAGCCCCTGCTCGGCGATCACGGTCGCTGCCGCATCGAGGAGCAGTTCCACGCGGGCCTGTCCCCGGGACTGACGGGGCCTCCGCCGGTAGGCGTCCGGTGACTCGGCGTCGGCGGGCGGCGGCGACACGGGGGTCTGTGCCGAGGCTGGCGGTGAGGCTGCCGGTGAGGTCTCGCGGGCGGCGGGACGGGACGCGCGTTTGGCGGGCATAGGCAACGATACCGCTCGAGCGGGACCTCGACAATGTGACGCGGCCGTCAAGATTTCAGAATGTGAGGTCGAGGGAATCGGCGGCGGTCGGACCGACCGTTCCCCGTTCGCCGCGTTGCCGGACCTCGTTACGCGCGGATCAACAGTGCGACGACGTCCATGACATTGGTGCCGGTGGGGCCGGGGCGCAGCAGGGCGTCGGCCACGTCGAGTGGGAACCACGATCGGCCGGTACTGAGGTCGTCTTCAGGGATGCGGCCGGCTCGTCGGGCCAGCGCGGGCACGGCGGCATCCACGATGGCACCCGCCGCGTCGGTGGGCCCGTCTCGGCCGTCGGTACCGGCGGCCATCACGGTGATTTTCCACGCGCGCGCGTCGCCGTGGCTTGCCGCCTCCTCGAGCGCCAGCGCCGCCGCCAGGGCGAGCACCTGCATGCGGCCGCCGCGGAGCGGCTCATCGGACCAGGCCACGTCCAGCGATTCGTCGTCACTGCGCGACATCGCCCGATCAGTGGTGTCGCGCAGATGTACCACGGGCTCGCCGCCACACACCACCAGCGTATCGCCCTGTACGTTGGGCGCGGCCTGGACCGCGAGCCGGGCCAGCTGATCGCCCAGTGCTGCCGCGTCGCCTTCCAGCGGCGCCTGTTGTACGACGACCTGGGCGATGCCGAGGGCGCGCGCTTCGCTGGCCAACGCCTGCACGGCATCGGCGTTGCGCGCGACCAGCGTGTAGCCCACACGCGCGAACGCGGGGTGATCACGCGGCGGTACGCCCGGCGGGTGGCCGGCCCCTTCGAGGCCCAGCACGGTTCCCATTACGCGCTCCACACGGGCGCGCATTTCATGCGCGTCGAGCAGTGCCAGAAAAGTGGCGTCGTCGAGGGGGTCGGGCGAGCAGGGGCCGGAGCCGATGACCGCCGGATCATCGCCGATCACGTCGGAGATGGCGAACACCGGCACGTGCTCGGCGCCGTGCTGCACGAGACTGACGGCGAGGCGTCCCGCGCCCCAGCGCAGCACGCGACGACGAATTGCATTCATCTCGTGAATGGCGAGCCCGGACTCGAGTAGCGTTTCGGCGAGATTTGCCACGTGCGACTGGGCGCGATCCGCGTCACCGACGGCCTGCGACAACGTGGCGATGGGCGCCGCGCACAGCGAGGTGGTGCCGCCGGAGAGCAGGACGAGCACGATACTGCCGTCATCGATGCGGTGCGCGAGATCCTCGAGCGCGTCGGCGGCGTCGAGCGACGCTGGACCCGGCACGGGATGATCACCGACCATGAGCGGGATGTGCGGCGGTAGGTCGCTGCCCACTTCACCGCGCTTCGGTTCG
This sequence comes from uncultured Gemmatimonadota bacterium, assembly GCA_903894655.1. Lineage (GTDB taxonomy): Bacteria > Gemmatimonadota > Gemmatimonadetes > Gemmatimonadales > Gemmatimonadaceae > Gemmatimonas. Next base: position 1,787 of record CAITQY010000721.1, on the reverse strand, counting down.
TGCGCGGCCACCACGAGGCCACCCTCTGCCGTGCGCTGCAGTTGTCGAAGGGCGTCGAGCGCGCCCGCCATCATGGCTGGCGCCGCTTTCCCGAGTGCGATCACATACACCGGCGCATCTGCCGGCAACGACGGGCGCGCCGCAAACCACGCGTGCACGGCGTCGCGTGTGCGGGGAAACGGCGCCGCGCCCTGCACCGCGGCACGATAGAGTGCCGCGAGCAGGGCGCGGGGATGTTCCGTGGAGTTCACGAGCGTACCGACGCGCGCGTTCCGACTCCGTCGCTTAGTGCGAGCTGCCGGCCTGCACGATGGCGTTGCCGAGTTCAGTGTATGCGTCCGCCGACATCTGGTTGAACGACGCCGTCACGTAGGAAATCTTGCCGGTCGGATCGATCACGTACAGCGTGCGCTTGTGGAAGCCGGTGCCCCCGTTCGCGCCGTACGTCACGCCGACATTACGGTCGGTGTCGGCGGCGAAATGGAACGGGAACTTCGCGTCGTTGGCCCATGAGATGAGCGCGGTGTCGCTGTCGATGCTGACGCCCACGAGCGTGACCTTCTTCCCGCCCTTGAACGTCTCCGCGTACTGGTCGCGATACGACTCCATCTGCACGGTGCACCCGCGGGTGCGCGCCTTCGGGAAGAAGGCCAGCACCACCGTTTCGCCCTTGTGCTCGGAGAGCTTGAACGGTTTGGCGGCCACGCCGGCCGCCGTAACGACCGTCACCGTGAAGTCCGGCGCCATCTCGCCGACCTTGAGCGGCGTAAGGGCCGCGGCAGGCGCCACCTGCGCACCCACGCTGGACGGGGCGATTGCGGCAACGGCGAGCACCACGACGAAGCGAGCGGCACGCGAGCGAATGGACATCGAAAACTCCGGAAGGAATGGACGGCGAGGCGGCGGGTGTCCCTGCATGGAGACGGGTCGCTGACCACGCGTGAGGACAACGCTTTTGTCTAAAATAACGTTTCCGGGCGATTTCGACCGGAAACCGGACGATTCGGCGTGGCACGATCCCTGCTAACAGTATGCCGTGCACGCACGATCATGTAGGGAGGCGCAGGAAGCCGTAGGTCGAAATGCGCAGGGCGTTGTAGGACGTGCTTCGTGGAGGGGCGCGCACACGCCGTCACCGGGATTCCGGTGGCGGCGTGTTCTGCGTGGGGGCCTCCCGCACGTGGCTACGCGATGACCGTGAGGGCGCCGGCGCGGACGCGTACCGACAGCTCGCACGAGGCGGCCTGCTGCAACTCGCCATCGGTCTCGAACATCGGCGGCGAATCGAATCGCAGGAGAAAGTGGCCATCGCGATGGAACGCCACATGGGGCGACGAGAGATGGGTGCCACGGATCGCGCGCGCGAACAACGGGACCCGCGCCCAGGGCGCGAGATCGTGAATCGTGACGCAATCGAGCGCACCGTCATCGAGCCTCGCCTGTGGCGCAATCCGGAAGGCTCCGCCAAAGCAGCGGCCGTTGGCGAAGACTATCATGAGCTTTCGGCTCATGAACGCGGAGTCGCTCGCCGTGCTCACACGGAAGCCGCGATAGCCGAACAACGCGCCGAGCGCCGTGCTGACGTACGCGGCGGTGCCACGCAGCAGCCCGGGCGTACGCATGCGTTCGAGTACCTCCACATCGAAGCCGAAGCCAGCGGCATTCACGAAGGGGACGTCGTTCACGAAGCCGACGTCGATATGACGCGTGGCGCCGGCGGCCACATGCGCCGCCATTCGCTTCACATGATGCACGGGCACCGCCAGCGACTTCGCGAGATCGTTGCC
>CAITQY010000720.1 GCA_903894655.1 uncultured Gemmatimonadota bacterium | reverse complement strand
CGGACGCCGAGGTGTGGTCGCTGGCGCGGGACCCCGAGGGCGACCTGTGGCTGGGGACGCAGTCGCGCGGTGTGTTGCGCTGGGACGGCGAGCGTCTTCGCACGCAGGAGCCGCGGGAAACGTCGCTCGCCGATGCCGTGTGGTCGCTGGCCGTCGACTCGCGGGGCCGCGTGTGGGCGGGGACCGCCGCCGGCCTCGTGCGCCATGAGCGGTCGCCGTTCACCACGGTCTCGAGCGGCATGCGGCAGCGCTCCACCTACGCCGTCCGCGCCGATCGGAGCGGCGCGCTGTGGGCGACGACCGAGAACGGGCTCGTGCTGCGGCTCGAGGGGGACCGCTGGACGACCGTACTGGCGGCGAATACGATTTGGGAGTCGCCCAACATCTGGCCCATTGGCACCGAAGGGATGCTGATCGTGAACGAGATGGGCCGCGCGTGGATCGGCAGTGCCTCCGGCGTACGCGACGTGTCGAGACAGATCGGCCTGCAGGGATTGCGCACGAAGGCGGTCCTCGAAGACTTAGACGGCTCCGTCTGGGCATCGACCGACAGTGGGTTGTACCACACGGTGCGGGGCGTGGTCAGGCGCGTCACCATCCCCGGCGCGGAAGTTGGTTGGGCGCCGCGCCTAATCCATCGGGACACGCGCGGCCGGCTCCTGTTGGGTGATCCCGGCATCACGATCCTGGACGGCACCACCGTTCAGCGCATTGGGGCGACCGAGGGATTGACCGATAACCATGTGCGCGCGCTGTATGAGGATCGCGAGAACCTCTGGGTCGGCACGGCAGATTCGGGGCTGTTCGTGGTGCGGAACAACAAGACCGTGCACCTCGCCCCCTTCAACGAACGGCTGCGCCGCGACGTGCTCGGCATCATCGCCGACAACGACGGCTACCTGTGGCTCACCTCGCGCACGGGGCTCTTTCGGGTAGCCCGGCGTGCGCTCGAAGCCGCCGCCGATGGCAAGGCGACGTCGGTCCCCGTGCGCTCATTCGATCGCGGTGACGGCTTGCCCACCACCGAGTTCAACGGGGAACTCCAGTCGCAGCTGTATAAGGACGCATCGGGGGGCATCTGGCTCCCCAGCTACGCTGGCGCGATCTATCTGGAACCGCGCGCAGTGCGTGGTGACTCGGTGGCACCGCGCGTGCAGGTGCAACGCCTCGTGGTGGACGGCGCCACCGTGCCGCTGGCCGGCCGGGTGTCGCTCCGCGAGCATCCGGTGCGCGTGGACGTCACGGTGGCCATCACGGACGCGTTACAGCCAGCCCGGGCCCGCGCCGAGTATCGCGTAATCGGCGTGGACACGACCTGGGCGTCGCTCGGGCTGCGGCGCACGTTCTCGTTCGGTCCACTGACCGGCGGCGACTATCGCGTGGAGATCCGGGCGGCGGGCGAAGACGGCGACTGGAATCCGACCGTCGCGGCGTTGGAGCTGTCGGTCCCGCTGGACTTCAGCGAACACTGGTGGTTCCTGCCCATACGGGTACTCGTGCTGGCCGCACTGCTGGTGTCGATCGTTCGTTTTCGCATGCGGCGCGTGCGTCGACGCGAAATGGAGCTGGAAGCGCTGGTGACGCGACGCACGGCGCAGCTGGAGGCGTCGCGGGCGCGGCTCGAGGAGCGGGTCGAGGAGCGCACCGCCGATCTCTCGCGTGAAATGGACCGTCGCACGCGGTTGGAGCTGCGCCTGGCAGGAGCGCGCAAACTGGAGAGCATCGGCCGACTGGCCGGCGGCGTCGCGCACGAAATCAACAACGCGTTGACCATCGTGTTGGGCTTCACCCAGCTTGCGGAGCGTTCGGCCAAGGGCAACCGGGAGCTCGAGGACGACCTGCAGGAAATTCTACGCGCCGGACGCCGCGCCGCCGACGTGACGCATCAGCTGCTGGCCTTCGCGAAGCGCCAGCAGACCACCTTGATTCACGTGTCGCTCGACGCGCTGCTCCGCGACCTCGAACGCTCGGTGCAGCAAGTCGTGGGTGACGCCATCAGCGTGGAGATCGCGATTACGGAGCCGGTGCCGGCGGTGCTCGCCGACCCGTCGCAGGTGGAGCAGCTGATCGTCAATCTGGTGAAGAACGCGCGAGACGCGATGGTGGGCGTTGGGCAGGTGCGTCTCGGGCTCGAGGCGGCGTTCCTGGACGCCGAGCGCACGATCGGCGCGTATCTGCTGCCCCCGGGATCGTACGTGACCCTGTCGGTTTGCGACACCGGCCCAGGTATCGCCCCCGCGCTGCTCGAACGTTTGTTCGAGCCGTTCTTCACCACCAAAGATTTCGCGAGCGGCAGCGGACTCGGCCTGTCGGTCTGCGACGGCATCGTGTCGGCGCATCATGGCGCGATCGACGTCAAGACTACCCCCGGCGAGGGCGCATGCTTCCGGGTATGGCTGCCGGTATCTGACCTCGCGGTGCCGACCGCCGCGCTCGGCATCGAGCCCACCGACCGATCCGAGACGCTGCTCGTGGTGGAAGACGAGCCGGCCATCCGGGGGTTGCTCGTTCGCGCGTTGCGAGATCTGGGCTATCAGGTCCTCGAGGCCGACGACGGTGCGGCTGCGCTGGCGCTTGTCGAGCAGAACCACGCGGCCATCGACCTGATACTGACCGACGTGCAGATGCCGCGCATGAACGGCAGCGAGCTCGCGACCACCGTGCGCGACCGATATCCCGATATCCGGGTCGTGTTCGTGTCAGGTTTTGCGGGGCTCGAGGGCGTCGCCCTGGAATCGCTGCAGGCGATCGGGCCGATCATCGCCAAGCCGTTCACCATAGACACGCTGACCAACGCCGTCCGCACGGCGCTAGATCAGCGGGCGGCCGCTTCGCCGCCGTGAGGGCGACGCGCCGCTAGCGGGCCCCGTCGAGTGAAAAGGCCAGCAGTTCGCTGTTATCACCACCACCGGTGGCCAGCACGATGTATTGCACGCCGTTCGCCCCACGATACGAAATCGGGTTGGCGTAGCCGCGTCCAGCGGGGAGCTCGAACTGCCACACCACGCGACCGTCGCGGGTGTCGAGTGCGTACAGCACGGATCCGCCCCCCGTCGCGAAGATCAGCCCTCCCTTCGTGACGGTACCACCAACGGCGCCAGCCACGCCGAGCGGCGGCAACGTCACGTTCTTGAGCAGTGGGTGATTGCGGATCGCCGGTGTGTCGCCAAGCGTAACCTGCCAACGGCGCTTACCGGTATCGAGATCGATAGCCGTCATCGTGCCGTAGGGTG
>CAITQY010000719.1 GCA_903894655.1 uncultured Gemmatimonadota bacterium | reverse complement strand
GAAGAACCCCTGCGCGGCGCCAGCGGCAACGGCAATGCGCAGAACTTCTTCGTGACGCAGAACCCGGCCTACGGCGCGGCGATTTCATATCGCATCACGACGCCGGGCTCCACGTCGGCGCGCATCAGCATCGTGGACGCCGCCGGTGATACGCTCACCACGCTCACCGGCCCGGGCGCGCCCGGTCTGCACACGGTCACGTGGGCGTATGCCATCACGCCGCGTGCGACGGGTCGTGCCGCGCTTTCGGCCAGCGAGAAGCGGGACAGCGTCCTGCGCGCCGTGCGCGCGCCGCAGGTATTCGATTCACTCACGAAGGCCAAGTACGACAGCGCGGCCATCGCGCAGGCGCGGGCGCTGATCAATCCGCCGGGACTCGGCAACGTGCCGTTCGGCGGCCGAGGTGGCGGTGGTGGCGGTGGCCGTGGCGGCGCGGGTAGCTGCGAGCGTCCGCTCACGCAGTGGGAACCGTTCTGCGCGCGTCCGGCCGAAGCGGCCCCGCCGCGTGCGGGTGCCGTGCAGGCACCGGTGATTCCGCAGCCGGCGGCACCGAGTGCGGCCGTGCTCAAGATCTACGCGCTCATCGGACTCCCGGCGCCCGCGCAGGGTGGCCGTGGTGGCGGTGGCGGCTTCGGCGGCTTGGGTGGTGGCGGCACCGCCGACACCGGCGACTACGGCATCGTGCTGCAGGTTGGCACGACGATCGTGAAGGGCAAGCTGCACGTCGAGAACAAGGGCGCGATGGGCGGTGGGTCGCCCTTCGGTGGGCAGGACGACGAGCGTAAATAAGTAGGGAGTAGGGAGTACGGAGTACGGAGTACGGGGTGGGGTGCGTCCTTCGGGATGCGTCCCACCCCGTTTCCGCTGGTGGCCTATGTGCGGCGACGTGCGCAATGGCGAGATTGCAGGGTCGATTACACCCTGAGGCTTTTGTGCGCGAATATCGTTTCCAGGCCACGCCCGAAACCGTTGAGGCGCTCCGTCAGTTGCGCGGCGCGTGGCGCGGCATGATGGTGGCCGAGCATTCTATCACCGTCGTGCTGCAGGACGGGCGCGCGGTGCGTATTCACGGTGACACGGCCGACGTCGAATCGTTGTTCGACGCCTACCGGTTGGAAGCCGAAGTGCAGAGTGCCGACGGCATGTATGGGGTGCCGATCGAGGCGTTCGCCAACGGCCACAACGACATCGTGCTCTTCACCGGTGTCACGTGGAGCGAGCCGCCGGGCACGGTGCGGGCCGAAGGCATGTCGGACCACGCGGTCATGCACTTCTCGGGGCATCCGGGGCAGCTCAGCGAGACGGCCGAGGTGGTGTGCGTGACCACCGATGCGTTCGTGATCGCCGCCAGCGACGGTAGCGGTGTGCTGATTCGCACCGGACTGCGTCCGGGCTCCGTGGAAGTGGAGCGGAACCCGGAGAAAGTGCGCGCGTTCTTGGTCGACCGCGGCTACAGCGCGGCGTAGGCACGACGGCGCGGTTACTTCGGGGCGCGCGTGAAGAGGATGTAATCGCCCTTGTCGGCGTGCTCTTTCCCGTTCGCCTTCGACAGGTCGACGATCGGCACCGCGCTGAGCACCACCGTCTTCGCTTCCGGCGCACGACGCCGGGCCCGTTCAACGGTGCCGAGTCCCGCATCGCTGTGAAAGGCGCCGTCCACCTGAAACACGATCGCGCCCTTGGGCGCCGCACGCCACGCGTTCACGATGGCTTCACCCATCGCTTCGTCTTTCACGCACTGCGCGTCGTAGAACGTGTCGGTCAACTTCGCCATCGCCGCGGCATCACCGGCCGTCGGCGGTCCGCCGCCGGCGCTGTGCCCCGTCATCGTCTGCGCGAACTTCGTGTAGTAGGCGTCCTTCGGGCAGATATTTTCTTTCGCGATGAAGCGACGATCGGCCGCGTTCAGGGTGTCGAGCAGCGCCAGTCCGCGACGACCCACCGCACTCGCCAGGCGACGCGGCACATTGGCCGCGACCACTGGCCAGCCGCGTACGCGCGCCAACTCCACCAGCGCCCGGTAGTCGGTGCTGTAGCGATCCCACGGGCGCGCGCCGGCCAGGAAATTCGCTTCGGAGATCGTGCCGGCGAGGTACTGATCCACCAGCGGTTGCACGTCGCGTTCGAACATCTCGAGCGTGACCACCACGCCCGGCCGCCGCTCACCGAGCGCCGCCAGTACGGCGAGCTCACTCGCATGCGTGGCCGGATCGTCGTGTTGCTCGCCGAAGAACACGAAGTCGGCTTTGGCGGCGGCGTCGGCCAACTGCGTGAACGGGATGAAGCGATTGGCCTTGCTGTCGTACACGCGGAGCGCGGCGGCGGCGGCGCCGATCGGCACGGCGGTGCGGGCGCCGCCCGAGGCGCAGGCGGTGGAGAACAACGCGGCGCCGCCGAGCAGCGCCGTGAGGAATCGGCGGGAGGAAGTCATGTGCGGAATCTGGCACATGCCGTACGAGGCGCCAGCGTCTCCCGGCGACGGATCAGTACTCAGAGTACTGACGGTCAGGCTCAGGGATCAGACTGGGTATAGTGGTCAGCGTTCAGCAACGACAGTGCTCGGTGTCGAGCATACGATGGTGCCGGGGCGAGCTCGCGTCGAGCACCACGTCCCGCGCGGCCCACACCACCAAACGCTCGCGGACTGTGGACTGTCGTTGCTGAATTCCGACCACTATACCCAGTCTGACGCCAGAATTCTGACCACTGACTACTGGGTTTTTACAATCCCCGGCTTGCCATGCTCCACCCGCCAACTCGCCGCCGTCTCAATGGGGGCGTCGGGCTTGGACACGAACGGCACCATCCGATGGTCCACCGCCCAGGCGTCGTCGGTGACGCGGCAGCGCACGTAGCCCCGGCGGTTCTGGTACCACCGCAGGTGCGGATTCTCGCGCTGCATGGTGGCCAGCCGCTCCGGGCTGACATCGGCCCCGTCGCCCCCCGACGAAATGCTGGTGCAGGCGAATTCGGCGCCCACGACGGGGCGGTCGGGGCGCGTGTAGTCGCTGCGCAGCTCGTTCACCCAGTTGGTGTGAATGTCGCCGGTGAGCGTGATGGTGCGGTTGGGGGCGCGCTTGGCCACTTCGTTGAGCAGCCGATCACGGGCCACGGGATACCCGCCCCACATGTCCGGCGCCACTTGGACCGCATCGCCTGGAGCTGAATCGAAGGGAGCCATCATGACCTGATTGGCCAGCACCTGCCAGTGCGCCGACGAGGCGCCGAGCCCGTTGACGAGCCACTTCTCCTGTGCGGCGCCGAGCATTGTGCGACTGGGGTCGGTCCACGGCGCGCACCCCTGCAGCGGGCGATCCTCGCACACCTGATCGTCGCGGTACTGCCGCGTGTCGAGCATCCAGAACCGCGCCATCGCGCCCCAGTTGATGGTGCGCGTGATGGAGAGGTCGGCCCACGACGCCGCGCGCGGGACGCGCACCGGCTGGTGTTCCCACCACGCCTGATAGGCGGCGGCGCGACGCGCGCGCATCTGCTCTGTCGATTCCATCACGTTCTCGCCGGTGAGCCCGGCGTAGTTGTTGTCCACCTCGTGGTCGTCCCACGTGACCAGCCACGGACAGCGCGCGTGCGCCGCCTGCAGATGCGCGTCGCTCTTGTACTGGGCGTAACGACGACGATAGTCGTCGAGGGTGCGGATCTCGAGGCCGTGGTGCGCGCGCAGCGCGGCGGCGGGGCTGGCGCCCTCGTAGATGTAGTCGCCCAGATGCACGGCCAGATCGATCTCTTCCTGCGCGAAGTGCGCGTACGCGGTGAAGAGTCCCTGATCCCAGCGCTGGCAGGACGCGAACGCGAAGGCCAGCGGAGTCTTGGCGCCCGCGGCCGGCGCGGTGCGGAACCGCCCCACGTCGCTCACCGCCTCGCCGGCCATGAAGCGATAGAAGTACCATCGGTCGGGCTGCAGTCCGTCCTCGTCCACGTGCACGCTGAACGAGAGCTCGGG
>CAITQY010000718.1 GCA_903894655.1 uncultured Gemmatimonadota bacterium | reverse complement strand
TGTCGGCCATAATCACCCAGCCGTCGGCCACCTCGCGCCACACGGTGTTCTTGAGGTCGCGCTGGGTGCCGTCGTCCATCTTGCCGTCGCTACCAAAGGTCGAAACAGCGCAACCAAGTTCGCGCGCAATCGCCGCGGAGCGATCGTCACTCTCGTTGTCGAGGATCGTGAACGTGACGCCAGGCACGCGCCGCCGATAGTGCGCCACCGTGTGCGGGAGCAGCACCTCTTCGTTGTGGCAGAGCAGGTACACGTGCAGGCTCATGACGCGGCGACATCCGTTTTCGCGTGAAGATTCAGGCGGTGAACGGCAGACAGTTCAGGCCGCCGCAGCGCTCACGCGCGGAAGCTTGCCGCGAAGCGCCAACTGGTGCAAGGGTCGCTGGGCAAGGGCCGCTGGGCAAGGGCCGCTGGGCACCACCCCCATGCGCCCCGTCGCTCAGTACTTCTCCAGATCTTTGGCCGAGACCACGCGCCCGCGGTAGCCGGCCCGCACTTCGGCCAGTAACTGCTCGTCGGTCGACTTCCAAATCAGCTGGTGATACAGCACCAGCAGCTTGGGCTTGGCCGCGGTGGCGATGTCCGCCAACTGGGCCGCCGAGGTATGCGCCTGCATGTGATACGGACGCCGTGCGGCGCTCACCGTTTGCAGCCCGGCGTCGGAGTAGACCTCGTGGATGAGCACGTCGCAGCCGTTGCATTCGCGCGCGATGGCGGGATTCGCGCGCGCATCACCGCTGATCACGATGGTGCGATCGGGGGTGGTGATCCGGTACCCGAATGCAAACGGCCACGCGCTGTGCGGCACGGCAAACGCGCGCACGGTGACGCGTTCGTCCTGATACACCACGCCCTCGGTGATCTCGTGCACCGTGGCCTTCCACGCGGTGGCCGATGGCCCATCGGCGCTGGCGATCCGTTCCTTGATGTCTTCGTCGTTGCCATCGAGAATGCCGTTCACCAACCGCTGCGTGCCTGGCGGGCCAAAGAGCTGCAGCGGCGTGTCGCGTCCCTGGATCCACGGCGTAAAAATCACGTCGTTGAGTCCCATGGTGTGATCGGAGTGGAGATGGGTCAGGAACAGCACCCCCAGCCGCTGCGCCCGCAGCGCGGGCACGCCGGCGCGTTCGGCGGCCGCCGCACGCCGCACCACCCCCGTACCGGCATCGAACAGATACGCCGTGCTATCGACGACGATGGCCACCGACGGGCCGGCGCGATCCGGGTCGGGAATCGGGGTGCCGGTGCCGAGCATCACGATGGTGGTGCGCGAGGGCTGGGCAACTGCGCCGGTGTGCCGGGGTGCACCAACGGCACCAACGGCACCAACGGCACCAACGGCGAGGGCGAGGAGGCGAAAGGACATGAGGGCGTGCAGAAGGGAGACCACTCGACGGACGATCCACCGAGTGCGGGACACCTTGCGGTGATTCCACGCGGGAGCCCATCATTCGCACAGCTTTGGCCTTATCTCGGCACACCGCGTGCGCGACCATGCGTCACAACCTACAGCCACTTTACGGATGACGCAGGTCATCGATATCGCGATTGTCGGGGCGGGCATGTCAGGCCTCTACAGCGCCTGGCGCCTGAAGGCCGACGCGGCCGCGCACCAACGTCCTTTGACGGTCGCCGTTTTCGAAGGGAGCGAACGGGTCGGCGGGCGCCTGCTGTCCGTGAAACCCCCGTTCGTCAACGACACCTTCGTCGAACTCGGCGGCATGCGTTTTACGGCGACGCAACACTTGGTGTGTGGGCTGACGAAGGCCTTTGGCCTCCAGACCGGCGTGCTGGCCGATGCGAACCCCAGCAACATCGCGTATCTGCGGGGACAGCGTTTAACGAAGGGCGAGCTGACAGACCCCGAACGCATTCCGTACGTCATCGATGAATCGCTGCGCAATCCGGAATCGCTGCAGGATCTGATGGCCGTCGCCGCGGTACGTGCGCTGGCGCCTTCGTTCAAGCTGGTCCTGGATATCGACCTGACGCTCGACACGCTCAAGCAGGTTACGGCGGCGCAATGGCGTGCGGTCGGTGAACGCGGCACTTTCGAGGGCAAGCCCCTCTACGAAACCCCCCTGCACTACCTCCTGGTCCGCACCCTTGGCCACGGCGCGGTGCAATTCCTGCAAGATTCGCTAGGCTACGACTCCGTGTTGTGGACGTGGAGTGCCGCCGACGGCTTCCCGTTCAATCTGTCGGATTTCGGAAGCGACATCACGCATTTTCATCTGATCGACGGCTTCAGCGCATTGCCCCGGCGCCTGCACGAGGAGGCCGTGGCGCTGGGTGTCGATGTTCAGTTGAGTACACGCGTCAGGTCGGTGCACGACGTGGTGCTCGCGGACGGCACCGCTGGCGTTGCCTTCACCACGGTGAAGAGCGACGGACAGGAAACTCGGCATTTGGCCCGACAGCTCATCCTGGCGTTGCCTCGCCGAGCGATCGAATTGCTGGATCGCACGGGACCGTTGTTCGAGAGCCGCGCCAGCGTATTTAGGCCGTTACTTGAAGCCGTGTCACCGATACCGCTCTTCAAGATTGCCTTGTGCTACGAACACTGCTGGTGGGAAGCGGTGGTGGGTGCGGGATCGCATGGCAAGTCCGTCACCGACATGCCGATGCGCCAGGTGTACTACTGGAAAGTCAATCCCGACGACCAGCAGGGCGTTGTGCTCATCTACGATGGCGGCCTGGCCAAGTCGTACTGGGAACAGCTCGACCACATCGAGCCGAATAAGGTGCAGTCCAAATTGGCGCATCGTCGCCCCGGCGTCGAAATGTGGGCGGACTATGCGGCGCCCGCACGCATCATCTTCGAGGCACACCGCCAGTTGCTCGAACTGCACGGCATGCACGAGAGCCAAGCCCCGGCCCCCTTCGCCGCCGCGTGCATGAGCTGGAGTCGGGACCCCTTCGGCGGTGGCGCACATTTCTGGAACATGGGGTTGCGCAGTCACGAGGTGGCAGAGAAGATCCTGCAGCCGCTTCCCGAGTTGCCCGTGTACATCTGTGGTGAAGCGTGGTCGCATGATCAGGGGTGGGTTGAGGGTGCCCTCGCGACCGCCGAAGCCATGCTGACCCGACATTTCGGGCTCTCCTCCGTGTTGGATACGGACCTGCTGTCGGCGCATCCGTAAATACGCCTCGAGTACTCCTCGTTCTCCCGTAGAAAACTCATGACAGACATCGCGCACTATCAGCCGGTCGGCCGGTTTGATGCCACCACGATCAAACAGCACGAAGCCGAGTTGCGGCGACTGCTCGATGCGGGTGCGCACTCGATCGAACTGGATTTTTCCGGCATTGAGTTTCTGAGTAGCGCCGGCCTTCGGGTTTTGCTGGTCACGGCCAACCTCACCGAAGTCAAAGGCGGCACGCTGCGACTGAAGGGGACGAGGCCGGAGATTCGCGAAGTGATTCTGACCGTTGGATTCGATGATATTCTGCAGCTGAACGATTAGGATGAAGCCCGCCAATCTGACCTACGGTGTTGACGACAGGCCGCCGCTGTCACTGTTAGCCTCGCTCGGGCTGCAGCAGGTGTTGATGGCCACCGCCGGTTGGATCGTGATGGCGGCGATGCTGGCGACGATCACCGTATCGCCGGGCGACACGCAAAGCATCCTGCGCATGGGGATGATTGCGACGGGACTGGGCTCGATGCTGCAGGCCAATCGACGCGGACCGATCGGCAGTGGCTTCTTTTGCCCACCGATCATCGCGCCGGCATTCTTTTCGACGACGGTGCTTGCCGGGCCCTTCGGACTGCCCACGCTCTTCGGCATGACCGCGGTGGCGGGCGTCTTCGAAGTCGGACTGTCGCGCCTATTGCCCCGTCTCAGAATGTTGTTTCCGCCGGAGGTCATCGGCGTGGTCATGACGATGGTCGGTATCGCAGTGCTGCCAGCCGGGCTTCCCCGACTGTTGGCAGATCCGTCCACCCTGAGTGCGGGTGCGGACCAGTCGAGCAACGTCGTCGTCGGTCTCGTCACGCTGGCGGTGATGATCGCCTGCACGGTGTGGGGGCGCGGCGTGACCAAACTCTTCCCCATGCTGATCGGCATCGTGGCCGGCTTGCTTTCGGCCGTCGCGCTGGGCGCCATCCCCCACGAAACGTTTCAGCGGATCGCGAACGCCCCGTGGCTCGGCGTGCCGCACCGGCCCATCTCCAGCTACGCCTTTGAATGGTCGCTGCTGCTGCCCTTCACGATCGCGTGCTTCGCGACGTCGCTGAAGAACATCGGCGACTTGACGCTCTGTCAAAAGATCAACGACGCGAACTGGACCCGCACCGACATGGCGTCCGTCAGCCGGGGCGCCACCGCGCAGGGCGTGGCCAACATTATCGGCGGCCTGCTCGGCACGCTGAGCCACAATACCTCATCCGGCAATGTCGGCTTGTCGCTCGCCAGCGGTGCGACCAGCCGCACCATTGGCTACAGCTTCGGCACGATGGTCGTGCTGTGCGCCTTCACGCCCAAAGTGGCAGCGGCGATCACCGCGCTGCCCGCGCCGATCATGGGGGCGTCGGTGATCTACTGCTGCTGCTTCATGATGCTCTCGGGGATCCAGTTGCTGACCTCGCGCTTGCTCGATAGCCGTCGCATCCTCATGGCCGGTTGTGCGCTGGCGTTCGGGCTCAGTGCCGGTCTCTCGCCGCATCTGTATGTCAACGCCCCGGCGTTTCTCAAGCCGATCCTGAACTCCCCGGTCTCCTTCACCGCGCTCGTTGCCGTGTTGCTGAATGTGCTCATGCAACTGGGCAACAGGCGTCGCTTGCGCCTCGTGCTTCCCGCCGGCAGCGATCACTACGACGCCATCCGCGATGGGCTGCAGCAGTTTGGGGCCTCCGTGGCCGCACGAAAGGAAACCATCGTCACGGCAACGGAGTCGCTGCATCACGTGATGGAATCGCTCGATACCGGCCTGACTAACGGCAGCGTGACGGTGGAGCTGGCGTACGATGAATACAATCTGGACGTGGACGTGTCGTACGATGGCCAGCCCATCGTGCTCGTCAAAACGCGCCCCGACCGTGAAACCTTGCTCAACGATCCCACCGGATTGGCACAACTCTCCGGCTGGTTGCTCGGCCAGCGCACCGATCGGATTCGCGTCAAGACCGAAGGCGAGCGTTGTCACCTGCTGCTCCGCCTGGCCAACTGACGATCGGCACGCACACCGTCGCGTTGCGTGCCGCCAGCACGCGACTCCACGCGGCAACACCTCCCTCCCCCTCTGCAATGAAACGCTCCACGCTCCGGCAACCGGCCACGCGAGCCGCCACGGTTCTTTGCGCGCTCACCCTCGCCCTTGTGACGACCGCGCCGCTCCACGCGCAATCCCGCCCCGCGCAGCCCCGCACGGGCAATGTGATTCCCGGCATCGAAGTGCTGCTCACCGATTCGCTGCATCTCATCAAGGGGAAGCGCGTCGGTCTGCTCACCAACCACTCGGGACGTGACCGGAAGGGCACGAGCACCATCGACCTGCTGTTCAAGGCCGCCGGCGTGAAGCTCACCGCGCTGTATGGCCCCGAGCATGGCATCCGCGGCGAGGCCAAGGCCGGCGAGAAGATCAGCAGCGGCGTCGATGAAAAGACCGGCGTCACGGTGCATTCGTTGTACGGCGCCGTGGAAACGCCCACCCCCGCCATGCTCAAGGACATCGACGTCCTGCTGTACGACATTCAGGACGTGGGCGCGCGCGTGTACACCTATCAGTGGACACTCGCTCTGACCGCCGCGAGCGCCGGCAAGCCGGCTATCGCAGCGGCCTTTGCCACCGATACGATTTTTCATTCCCTGCGCCTTGAACCCTACCTGCTGGCAACAGCCCGTGCCCATCCGGACTGCGCGGCAGAGCTCAATGCACTGGCTGAGCGCACCGCCCGCACCCGTCTTGCGCTCGTGCACGGCGATGTCAGCCCGAAAAACATCCTGGTCGGCCGCGACGGCCCCGTGCTCCTTGACGCCGAGTGCGCCTGGTATGGCGACCCGGCATTCGACCTTGCCTTTTGCCTGACCCATTTATTGCTCAAGCCGCTTTGGCGTCCGCAATGGCGCGACGCCTATCTCGAATGTTTCGATGCACTCGTTAGGGCTTACCTTGATGCAGTCGATTGGGAGCCGGTGCAATCGCTCGAGCTTCGCGCCGCGCAGCTACTGCCGGCCATACTGCTCGCCCGCATTGATGGAAAATCGCCGGTTGAATATCTGCTTAGCGCGACCGACAAGGACTTTGTCCGTGCGCGGGCAAAACCGCTATTGCTGCGCGCACCGACGCATCTCGCCGAGGTGCGCGCCGCCTGGGCACGGCAAGACTGACCGACTGACAGGAATGAACATGGACACCAGCATTGTTTCGATTCACGGCCGGCGCGTCTGGGACTCGCGCGGCCGCCCCACTGTCGAAGCTGAAGTCAGGCTGGCCTGCGGCGCAAAGGGCCGCGCCATCGCGCCAGCGGGTGCTTCGCGCGGCAGCAACGAGGCCATAGACCTGCGCGACGGCGGCGCAAAGCTTGGCGGCTACGACGTCGGCCGCGCCTGCGCCAATATCTCGGGCGAAATCGCCCGCGCGCTGCAGGGCATGGATGCGACCGCGCAAGAGCGCGTCGATGCCGCCCTGAGCACCCTTGACGGCAGCGCCAACAAAGCGCGTCTGGGTGGCAACGCCACAGTCGCCGTTTCCATGGCGGTGCTGCACGCCGCAGCGGCCGCGGCCGGCCTGCCTTTGTGGCGTTACCTTGCCAACGGCCGCCCGGTGCGCCTGCCCCTGCCCGAAGTCCAGATCTTCGGCGGCGGCGCCCATGCCGGGCGCCGCATCGACATCCAGGACCTGATGATCATGGCACCGCGCGCCGCGAGTTTTGATGAAGCCATGGTGATCAGCGCAGAGGTCTATCGCGCCGGCGGGGAATGGATGGCCGCACACGGCAAGCTCGGCGGTGTTGCCGACGAGGGCGGCTGGTGGCCGCAGTTCGACAGCAACGAAGAGGCGCTGCAGGCGCTG
>CAITQY010000717.1 GCA_903894655.1 uncultured Gemmatimonadota bacterium | reverse complement strand
TGCTCTTCCTGTTCGCGGCGCTCTTCTTCGCCTACGAACAATGGTCGTTCTATACGTGGATGCAGATGCACGGCACGGCCTCGGCCGGGCTCGCCCACGCCTGGACCACGCTCCGTCAGGACCCGATGCTGTTCATGGCCTGGAACGACATGGGCGTCTTCACCGCCATCGTGCTGGTGTGGTTGGCGCGCGATCTGCGCGCCCGCGGCCGGGCCATCTGGTGGTGGCCAGCCACCCTCATCATGGGATGCCCACCGCTGCTGGTGTACCTGGCAACCCGAAACGACGCGTCTCGCCATGGCGCATCACACGGAAGCGATCCGGTGGTAGCCCGCGCGCCGTAAGCGCCGCCGCCAGATCGCGCGGCGGTTGATCGAGAGACTCGTCGGTCAGCGCAAACGTGCCCCAGTGCACGCCGATCGCCTCACGCGCGTTCACATCGAGCATCACCTGCACCGCTTCCTCAGGGTTTACATGCTGCGCCTGCATGAACCAGCGCGGCTCGTACGCGCCGATGGCGATCGCGGCCACGTCGAAGGACCCGAACCGCGCGCCGATGTCGCGCGGTTCGTCCGAGTAGCCGAGATCACCCGAATACCAGAAGCGGAAGTCGGGGTGCACGATCGCCCAGCTGCCCCAGAGCGACTGATTGTGATCCAGCATCGTGCGATTCGACCAGTGCTGCACCGACAGAAAATGCAGTTCGAGCTCGCGCGTGCGTCCCGGCCAGCGCACCACCTCGTCCCACGCGCAGCCGATCACCCGGGCGTCGCGCGCGGCGCGCGGCAGGTTCGCGGCAAACCAGGACTCGGTCCCGCGCGGCACGATGAACGCCGGCGCGCCACCTCTCTGCCGTGCCACGTCACGTATGGAGCGCCGATCAAGATGGTCGTAGTGGTTGTGCGACAGCACCACCGCGTCGATACGCGGTAACTGGTTGGCGCTCAGGCCGGGTGGCTGATGGCGCTTCGGGCCCGCAAAACGCACCGGTGAGGCTCGCGCACTGAACACCGGATCGATCAGCAGGTTCACGCCGTCGATCTGCAACAGCATCGACGAATGACCGATCCACGTTAATGCCGGTTCGGTGCGATTGGCGTGAATGAAGGCGAGATCCGGCGCGACGCCGACGATCGGTTGGGCCGGCGGACGCGGCAGTTGCTCACGCGCCCGCTGCACCATCCACGTGCCGGTTCCCGTACCATGCACATCGATGCCGGAACGGTTCGAATACGGCGGTCCGTCAGACACGCTCACTCCGCGGGCGACGGCGCCACACGCCGCTTATTGGCACGCGCACGGAACGGCAGCAGGAACAGATACATCCCGGTGATCCACAGGCCGAGTACGATGACTGCTGCCGGCAGGAACAGCCAGAGCTTCACCAGATCGTGAAACCACGACCCATCGTGCAGACTCTCGATCAGATCCGAGCGACGATAGGTCGACTGCAACAGCGCGCCGGTGGCGAGGTCGAGCTGCAGCTCCCAGTGATCGACGGTTACCACCTTCACGAGTCCCTTCCCCGGCCGGACATCGAGGCGGTCGATGTCGTCCCAGCCCGTGACCTTCGCCTCCGGCACGGCACGTGCCGACGCGAGGATCTGCTCCATCGTCACGGTCGGCACGTTGAACGCAGTCTTCTGCTCGGGCGGCTGCACCCACGCGATCTGTTTCTTGAGCTGCAGCAGAAGGCCCGTGCAGATCACGACAACGAACGGCAACGCGACGGCAATCGAGCCCCAGCGGTGCAGCTTCCGATTCCAGATACGCGGATTGAAGGACGTCACGGCTTGCGCTTACCCCACACGGGCGGCAACGGCTCCTTCGTGGCGCGATCGTTCTTCCACGTGGATAGCAGGCGCATCGCTTCCTGTACCGCCCGCTCCAACTGCGGGTCGCGACCGGCGATCACATCCTTCGGGAAGTTCTCGACATCGATATCCGGCGCGACCCCTTCGTTCTCGACGGCGAACTTGTCGTCGCGTGAGAAGAAGCCGAACCGCGGGGCGATCATCGAGCCGCCGTCTACGAAATTTGGCGTATCGGTGGTCGCCACCAGTCCGCCCCACGTGCGGGCACCGACCAGCGGACCAAGCTTGCGCCGCTTGAACATGTACGGCATGAGGTCGCCGCCCGACCCCGCCATTTCGTTGATGATCATCACCTTCGGTCCCCAGATCCCGTTCGCGGGACTGGTGAACGGATAGCGATCGCCC
>CAITQY010000716.1 GCA_903894655.1 uncultured Gemmatimonadota bacterium | reverse complement strand
TGCACGGGCGCCGATGACATCACGGCGTACTTGCAGGCCGCGCACGGGGTGAGTGCGGCGCATCCGTAGCATGATCGCGGTCGTCACCGGCGCCAGCGGCTTCATCGGCTCGCATCTGGTGGACGCGCTCCTCGCCGCCGGTGCGACGGTGCGCGTGATCGTCCGTCCCGATACCGTGCGTGCGCGGATGCCCGATGGGGTGGAGTTGGTACCGCTCGATCTGCGGCGCGCCGACGGACTCGCGCACGCGGACGTGTGGAACGGGGCCACGCACGTCTTTCATGTCGCGGGGCGTATCGCGGCCCGCACGGACGCCCAGTTTGCCGAGGGCAATGTGCTCCCCACCGCGCGGTTGGCCGACGCGCTGGCGCTGCGCGCGTCGCCACCCCATCTGGTGCTGGTGTCTTCACTCGCGGCGGTCGGTCCGGCGCCGTCCCTCAACCGCCCCGTTCGCGAAGCGGACGCGGCCACTCCCGTCGAGGCGTACGGGCGCAGCAAGTATGCCGCCGAGTGTGCGGTGCTGGCGCAGCAGCACCGCATGCCGGTCACGGTTATCCGACCGGCCGCGGTGTATGGTCCGCGCGACCGTGGGTTTCTGGCCATGTTCCGGCAGCTCAGGCAGCCGTTGGCGTTCTATGCGGTGCCACCGCACCATGCGCTGTCGCTGGTACACGTGGACGACGTCGTGGCCGCGCTGCTGCAGGTGGCCACGGCACCACAGGCGGTGGGCGCCACGTATCAGGTGGCGCACTCCGATGCCCTGACCTGGCGCGATCTCTATACCCTCACCGCGCGCGCCATGCACCGCACACCGGGCCCAACGGTGCCGGTGCCGCCGCCCCTGATGCGCCTGGCGGCGCTGGCCGGTGACGCGTGGGGAGCGATCTCGGGACAGGTCCCACTGCTCAACCGGCACAAGCTGGCGCTGGCCCGTCCCCCGTGGTGGGTGTGCGACGTCACACGCATCACTCACGAGCTGGGGTGGTCGGCGCGGGTGGCGCACGACGAGGGGCTGCGCGCAACCTACGCGTGGTATCAACGCGCCGGATGGATACGCTAACGGGTCAGCGCTCCGGCTTTCCGGCGCGGGCACTCGCCATTCGGCGCGTGGCTTCCGCCAGCAACAACGGGTCTATCGGTGAGCGCGGCGCGATCCCGCTCATCCGCTGGAGCTGACGCTCCGCCTCGGCCAACCGTCCGGTGCGCAGGTACAGCTGCACCAGATCGCCGTGTGCGACCATGAGCTGCGCGTCGAGCACCAGCGCGCGCTGCAGGTGGTGTTCGGCCCGCTCCCACGACGCGAGCCGCACCACCGGCACCCGCGCGATCTCGCCGGCGAGCATGCGGACCAGCCACGGGAGCTTGCGCGCTTCGGAGTGCAGCTTGCCCATGATGTCCTGCGCCGGCGCATGCATCGAATCGAGTGCCAGCGCGCGCGTGGTGGCCGCATACGCCTCGGTGCCCCACATGGCGCTATGGCGCATGTCGGCACGCAACGCCATGCGGCCGAGTGCGGCGGCCAACCAGACGTAGCCCTCCGCCGTATCCGGACGCTGCGACACGGCGCGTTTGGCCAGCGCCACCGCCTGCTCGAGATGCTGCGTTTGCACGCGTCGATCCGCCGCCAGAATGCCGAGCATGGTCTCGCCGCGGGCGGCACGCCACAACAGCGCGAAGCTGGTGCCGTCCGTTCGCAGTCCCTCGCGTACCGCTGCCATCGACGCATCGGCGTTGCCGGCGGTGAACAGCGAATCGGCACGCACGACAGCGCGCGCCGCGGCCGGAACCGTAAGCGGCACGACCGGCCCCCGTTCCCCGGGCTGCGCCACCAACGAACCGGGGAGCAGCAGCATACACGCCATACCGACCGTGCGAATCGCGCGAACCCAATGCGTCATCGAGCAGCCCCTGAGGCAGTGTTGGATTGGCCGTACCCCAGGCCGAGTCCGAAGGGCGTCGAAAGCCCCACCCGCACGCCGCCGCCGCGCAACGCCGCCCCCCACACGCCGAGGGGCACACGCGTGAGGCCGAGCGCCCCGGGGTAGAGATTGACGGTCACGTAGCTGTCGCTGCCACCGCGCAACAGCAGCGACGCCAACAACGACCCGTGCCGGTCGTAGAAGAGCCCCGCGTTCGGCGAGAGAGTGACCGTGCGTTGGTCGGTGCCGGGATCGATCACCGAGGTTTGCACGGCATCGGCCCCGACACCCACCGAAATGGCACGCCCGTCGCCGATATCACGCGATACGCCGAACAGCGTCGAGACGCCGAACATGTACAGGCCGCGCCAGCGCGTGGTGCGGGGAAGCCGCACCCGCATCACATACTCCTGCCCCACGTTCTCGATGGTGCCTTGGGGAAGGTTGAAGGTGGGCTGCATGGACCAGTTGGTCAGTTGTACGGGTCCGCTGAAGAACCGCTGGACGCGCTCGCTGCGGAACAGGAAAAATCCCGCTGGATCGAAAATGAGCAGATCAGTGAGCGCATCGATACTGCGGGGCGACGACCGCTCTGTCATCTCATTGAGAAGATGGGCGCTCATCATCGTGGCGAACGACCACGCGGCAGGATGGGCCACGTCATGCTGTGCGTACCATTCGGTGAGCCGCGCCGACACCATGCCGCTGCCCAGCAGGTGAAATTGGTAGTTCGGTACCCACTGGCCGCCGCCGCCGGATTTCAGCGTGAGTGGCAGCAACTCGTGTGACGCCCATCGAGACCAGCCGAAGTCATTGATGACCCCCGGGGCGTTCCGCACGGTGTTGCCGATGTTGCGTGCGGTGACCCCGAAGGGCTGCTGCGCGAGGCGCCGGTCGGCATCGTCCATGCGCAGCAGGTCGAATCCCTCGTTCACGAGTTGTGACACGGGATTGAATTGACGCTCGGACCCGTACGGCAACGCCGAATAGAACCGGTGTGACGGCGCGGTGGAGGCGCATCCGGTGATCCCAAGCGCGGCGAGCGCGAGGAGCCCGGTGCGCCAGCGCATCGGCAGCCCCGGCGCACGGAACACCACCAGCCACGCCACGAGGGATCCCAGCGCGATCCCCGCCAGCACGTCGATGAGGTAGTGGAATCCCCCGTATACGGCGCCGACCGCGAGGCCGATGGTCAGGCACGCCGCCAATGGGGCCGCAGGGCGCTGCCAGCGCCACAGGATGGCGGTTTGTACCACGGTGATACTCACGTGCGATGACGGAAAGGCGGTGCCGCGCGCGGAGAATCGCGCCAGCAGCAGGCGCGCAAACTGGCGCGCTGCATCGTCGCCGGATGTGGTCGGGGACGGCCACCGGAATCGCGGCCCTTCCACCGGCCACAACAGAAAGCAGGTCAGCCCGGCCAGCAGCACCACGGTGAACGCCAGCATCTGCGCGTCGAGCGCATCCCGGCGGGCCCGCCACGCGAAGTACAGCGGCGGCAGATACACCAGCGGGTAGAACGCCACGTAACAGAGGTGCAGCAGGCTGCTGAGCACGGGCGACGGCCAGCGCTCTCGCCACGTGTGCCACGGGGCACCGAACCAGTGCTCCTCCCATCCGATCACCACGGGATCGTTCATGGGCATGGCGGCATCCACCATGCCCACCTGCGCGTACAGCAGCGGAAAAAAGAGCAACGGCACCAAGGCCCATGCCCGCGCCTCGGGCTGAATGCGGCGGGCCACGATCAGCAGCGCGAAGACCACGACGCTGGGGGCCAGCGCCGCCGGGTGGCCGCGCCACAGGGCCAGCGCGCCGCTGAGCATCGTGAACGCCAGCAGCAACGCGGTCGTGATCGTGGACATCAGCGCGGCACCATCAGCGCGCCGCCACCAAGGCCTGCGCATACACCGCTTCCACCTGCTCGGCGATACGCTCCCACTGAAAGTGCGGCCAGCGTTGTGCGCACCACGCCCGCATGCCGTCGTACCAGGCGGGGGCATCGAGCACGCGCTCGAGTTGCGACGCCAATGCAGTATGATCCCCCGCCCCGAACAACAGGGAGGTGCCGCCGTCATGCAATACGTGACGATAGCCCGGGTTGTCGGCCGCGATGGGCACCGTGCCGGCGGCCATGGCCTCCAGCAGCACGATGCCGAAGCTCTCGCCGCTGCGGGACGGCGCGATGAGACACCGGGCCGATCGCAGCAGCGCCCACTTGTCGGCATCGGACACGGCACCGATGAATCGCACATGCTGCAGTCCCAGCGCATCGCGCAGCTGCTCCAGCGCCGGTCTCGATGGCCCATCACCGGCGATCACCACCGGTGGTGGCGCATGCGG
>CAITQY010000715.1 GCA_903894655.1 uncultured Gemmatimonadota bacterium | reverse complement strand
GACGCGCGGGATCGATTTTCCGTCAAGTTCTATCTCGTCGCCATGCTGTTCATCGTCTTCGATATCGAGACGGTGTTCATGATCCCGTGGGGCGTTTACTACCGGCAGCTCTCGTGTAAGGTCCCGATGATGGCCGGGGCATGTCCGGTCGGGCAGCTGTCGTTCTTCGGCCTCGGTGAGATGCTCGTGTTCGCGGCCATTCTCGTCGTCGGTTTCGTCTATGTCTGGAAGAAGGGAGCGCTCACGTGGGATTGATCTCGCCCGCGGATAACCGCCTCGTACAGGTCGATCCCGGCGCGCAGGACGGCTGGATCACCACCCGCCTCGATTTCCTCGTGAACTGGGCGCGCGCCGGCTCGCTTTGGCCTATGCCCTTCGGCACGGCCTGTTGCGCCATCGAGTTCATGGCGACCGCCGCGAGCCGCTTCGACCTCGCGCGCTTCGGCATGGAGCGTCTCAGCTATTCACCGAGACAGGCGGATGTGCTGCTGTGCGCCGGCCGCGTGCCGCTCAAGCTCGCCCCGGTGATTCGTCGCATCTATCAGCAAATGCCCCAGCCCAAGTGGGTGATCTCGATGGGCGCGTGTGCGTCGACCGGCGGCATGTTCGACAACTACGCCGTGGTGCAGGGCATCGACACGATCATCCCGGTTGACGTATACGTGCCTGGTTGCCCACCGCGTCCGGAAGCGCTGATCCACGGCATTATGATGCTGCAGAAGAAGGTCATGCAGGATCGTATGAAGGACGCCACGCGCCACGTGGAGATCGTGCCCGATACCGAGAGCCAGCTCTACATTCCGCCCTCTCGCATCGACGAACTCTCGGAGCCGTTCGGCAACTCGGTGCATCAAACGCGGTCGGCGCCGTGACGGCGCCGATCGTGCTGGCGGGCGACAACGGCACGTCATCCGTGGCGCTGCAGGCCGCGATTGCCTCCGACGCCAACGGCTCGCCCATTACCCCGACCAACATCGCGCATCGTGGTGGCCCCGTGAGTCCGACGGCCGCCGCCCTCGTAACGCGCTTCGGCGCGGCTGTTGTGCGCACCGAGGTCACGTGGGGAGAAACCACGGTGTTCGTTACGAACGAGTCGCTGCATGACATCGTGCGCTGGTTGCACGACGAGCCGACTGAGCGCTACGACTATTTGGTCGATGTCACGGCGGTCGAGTATCGCGACGCCGATCGGCCCATTGAAGTCGTGTGGCATCTGCGCGCGCTGGCCCATCGTCGCTTCTTGCGACTCAAGGTTGAACTCGTCAAGCGCGCCCTGTTGTCCGTACCGTCCATCATGGACATCTACAGCGGCGCCGACTGGCTCGAGCGTGAGTGCTACGACATGTTCGGCATTCGCTTTGAAGGGCATCCCGATCTGCGGCGCCTGCTGATGTGGGAGACGTACAAGGAAGGCCACCCGCTCCGCAAAGACTTTCCGTTGCGTGGACGGTTCAGTCGCGCCGAACAGTTGAAGCAGGCGCTGGCGGCCGATCCGGAAGCACGCTACTCCATGGAAGAGTTGTCGATCGCGGATGCCTTCGATTCGCTGCCGGAAGACATGAAGCGCCGTCTCGCCGAGCGTGCCGAGCGGCACGGCGTGAACGGCGTCGCAGACGTCAACGACGAGGTGGGCGAATGAGTTCACGTCGCACGATTGAAGTGGCACTCGGCACCAGCGGCCTCGACGCGAACGGGATGCCGTTGCGCGCGCCGCTCGTTGCGCAGGGCGGCAAGGCGGTCGCGCTTGACACGTCCGTGATGGTACCGGAGCCCGAGATGGGCTCCGACCATATGCTGATCAATATCGGACCGCAGCACCCGGCGACGCACGGCGTGCTGCGTCTGGTGCTCGAGCTCGACGGCGAAACGGTGGTGCGTTGCATTCCGCACATCGGCTATCTGCACTGCGGTTTCGAGAAGATCGGCGAGTACCGGCAGTACAACCAGATTATCCCGTGGACCGATCGCGAGGACTATCTCAACTCGCCGGGTAACAACGTGGCGTTCGTGCTCGGCGCTGAGCGGCTCTTCGGCGTGGGAATGACCGACCGCTGCAAAGTGCTTCGTGTCATCCTGATGGAGCTGTCGCGCATCATCTCGCACTTGGTGTGGCTCGGCACGACGTCGGTGGATCTTGGCGCCTTCACGCCGTTCCTGTGGTTGTATCAGGAGCGCGAGAACGTGTACAACCTGCTCGAAGGTTGGGTGGGGGCGCGCCTCACCACCACCGCCACGCGCGTTGGTGGGATGGCGGCCGACATCCCCGATGGTTGGCTGGATGGCTTGCGTGCGTTTCTCCGCGGTTTTCCGAAGACGCTCGAGGAATCGGTGCGCATGCTTGAGACCAATGCCATCTGGGCCGGGCGCACGGTCGGTCTCGGTGCGATGAGTGCGCAGGAAGCGGTCAACGCCGGTCTGTCCGGTCCGATGCTTCGCGCCTCGGGCGTGGCGTACGACGTGCGCAAGGACTTCCCCTATCTCGACTACGAGACCTACGATTTCGACGTGGTGGTCGGCACGGCCGGTGACGTGTACGATCGCTTTCTGGTCCGCGTAGAAGAGATGCGCCAGAGCGTGCGCATTCTCGAGCAGGCGTTGCAGCGGTTGCCTGATGGACCCGTGAACATCAACGATCCCCGACTCATTCTGCCGCCCAAGCATAAGGCGACGAGTGAGATGGAATCGATGATTCACCACTTCAAGCTTGTCATGGAAGGCCCGCGCCCGCCCGCCGGTGAATGCTACGTACCGGTGGAGAGCCCCAAGGGGGAGAAGGGCTACTACATGGTCAGCGATGGCACATCGAAGCCGGTGCGCTGGCGTATTCGTCCACCCTCGTTCGTCAACCTGTCGGCGATTCCGAAGATGGTGGAAGGACATTTGCTGTCCGACGTGATCGCGATCAACGCGAGCATCGACATCGTGATGGGAGAGATCGACCGGTGAGTCATGGACCTTCCGCCAGTGGTGGCGCGCTCGTCGCGGCCCCGCCGCATGGCACGCACCACGATGAACCGCACGCGCCGGTGTTCGTCGGTGACGTGCGCGTCGAACTCGATCGCATTTTGTCGCGCTATCCCACCAAGCAGGCGGCGTTGCTGCCGGCCCTCTGGATGCTCCAGGACGCGCGTGGGTGGGTGAGTGAGGGCGGCATCGAAGAAGTCGCCACGGCACTCGACATCACGCCGGCCTATGTGAAAGGCGTGGTCAGCTTCTACACGATGTACCATCAGCATCCCGTCGGACGCCACTTCATCCAGGTGTGCACCACGACGCCGTGCAACGTCTGTGGCGCCGAAGACGTGGTGAAGTCGCTGCTTGCACACACGGGCTGTGGCGACCTCGGTCTCACCAGTGCCGACGGCCGTTTCACCGTGGTCGAGGTCGAGTGCCTCGGGGCCTGCGGCTTCGCCACGCCGATCATGATCAACAACGATTTTGTGGAATCGGTGACACCGGAGTCGGTGCCGCGGATTCTGTCGGAGCTGAAGTAATGGGGTACCCGCAACCGTCGCATCCGCGTGAGACGCCGATCCTGTCCAAGTACTTCGGCGATCCCGAAGCGCGCACCCTTGCCGGGTGGCGCGCGCGCGGTGGCTACGAAGCGCTCGAAAAGGCCCTCAACACCGACCCGCAGGAGTTGCAGACTGTCGTGAAGGACTCAGGCCTGCGCGGTCGCGGCGGCGCCGGATTTCCGACGGGGATGAAATGGTCGTTCATGAAGCCCGACGGAAAGACGCACTACCTGTGCTGCAATGCGGACGAGTCGGAACCCGGCACCTTCAAGGATCGCGAGATCATGCGCTGGACGCCGCACGGGCTCGTGGAGGGTGTCGCGCTGGCCGCGCACGCGATCTACGCGCAGACCGCGTACATCTACATCCGCGGTGAGTTCACGGAACCATACGCACGCGTGTGCGCCGCCGTCGAAGAGGCGTACGCCGCCGGCATTCTCGGTCCGAACGCCATGGGTTCCGGCAAGCACGTTGATGTGCACGTGCATCGGGGCGCTGGTGCCTACATCTGCGGCGAGGAAACGGCGCTGATGAATTCGCTGGAGGGACGCCGTGGCAATCCGCGCATCAAGCCGCCGTTCCCCGCCGTGGCCGGTCTGTTCGGCAAGCCGACCACGATCAACAACGTGGAGACGCTCGCGACGGTGCCGTACATCATTAAAAACGGCGCCGAGTGGTACAAGCAGTACGGACGGCCAGACAACCCCAAGAGCATCGGCACGAAGCTGTTCTCCGTGTGCGGCAACATCAGCCGTCCGGGAAACTACGAGGTCGCGTTGGGATTTCCGTTCAAGGATTTCCTGTACGATTTGTGCGGCGGTCCGCTCGAAGGTCGTGAGATCAAGGCCGTTATTCCCGGTGGGTCGTCGGTACCCATTCTCACCCGTGAGGAAGCCGAGGGCGCCATCATGGATTACGAAGGCATGGTGGCCGCGGGCACCATGCTTGGCTCCGGCGGCGTGATCGTGTTCGACGATCGACAGGATATGGTGCGTCAGATTGCGCGCCTCACGCGCTTTTACGCACACGAGAGCTGCGCGCAGTGTACGCAGTGCCGCGAAGGGACGGCGTGGATCACGCGCATCATGGAGCGCATCCGCGACGGTCAGGGCACGGCTGAGGATCTCGACACGCTCGTTGCCATTTCCGATGGTATGAGTGGCAAGACGATCTGCGTGCTGAGTGATTCCTGCGCAACGCCGGTGATGTCCGGACTCAAGAAGTTCCGACACGAGTTCGAGGCGAAGATCGCCATGAACAAGTCGGTAGTCACCGTACCGGGGGCGTTCCGCGCCTCCGCCGCGTGAGGAACTGATGGCTGATCCAAAGATGGTCTCGCTCACGATTGAAGGCCGTCCGGTCACGGTGCCGGATGGAATGTCAATCCTGGAAGCGGCCAAGACCGCCGGCGTGCTCATTCCACACTACTGCTACCATCCAGGACTTCCGGTGGCCGGCGTGTGTCGCATGTGCCTCGTCGAAGTCGAGAAGTTCCCGAAGCTCGCGCCCGCGTGCGCGACGTCGGTCGGAGAAGGGCAGGTGGTGCATGTGCACTCTCCGAAGGCCCTCGAGGCCCGCAAGGGCGTGCTCGAGTTCCTGCTGATCAATCATCCGCTCGACTGCCCGATCTGCGATCAGGCGGGCGAGTGCGAGTTGCAGGACTATACCTTCGCTGAAGGTCGGGCCGATTCGCGCTACCGCGAATCGAAGCGCTTCAGTCCGGTCGAGGACTTCGGCGGTGACGTGCTGTACGTGCAGAACCGCTGCATCCTCTGCACGCGCTGCGTCCGCTTCATGTCCGAGGTGGCGCAGGAGCCGGTGCTGAATGTCTCAGAGCGTGGTGATCGTGCATTCATCGGCAAGGCCGAGGGGCATGACCTCACGAACCCGTGGGCCGGCAACGTGGTCGATCTGTGTCCCGTCGGAGCGCTGCTGTCGAAGGACTTCCTGAACCGTGCCCGCGCCTGGGAACTCGATCGCGCGCCAACCGTGTGCACGGGGTGCAGTCAGGGGTGCAACGCGGTTGCGGAAACGCGCGACAACGTGGTGGTGCGGCTCAAGCCGCGCGCGAATGACCAGGTCAATCAGTACTACATGTGCGAGGTTGGCCGTCAGGGGTATCGCGAGTTCAATCGCCGTGATCGTATCGATCAGCCGCTCGTGCGTCGTGGCAATACGCTGGCGATCGCCGAGTGGGATGACGCGGTGGAAAGTGCCGCGCGCGCCCTCGCGGGACGCCGCCTGGTCGTGCTGGCGTCGGCGAACCTGTCCAACGAGGCGCTCTTTCTGTTGGAGCGCATGGTCGACGCCGCTAGCGGTGCCGAGGGTGGTGCCGCCGTATTCCGCCTCGAGCGCGGCGATGAGGTTGCATTGCCGGGCGCACCGGATCTGGCGCTGCGGAGCGAGCGCGCGGCGAACGGGACTGCGGCGCGACTGCTCGGCTTCACCGAGACGGACACCATTGGAAACGCGCTTCGCGAGGGTGACGCCTTGCTGATCGTCGGCGACGATCTCCGAGGCGTTGGCGCGGCGGATCTCGATCGCGCGTCGTCGATCGTGTTTGTGGGGACGGCGTTGCCGGCAACGCTCGAGGCCCGCGCGGCCACCGTGTTGCCGATTACGAATGTCTTGGAAGAAGAAGGGACGATGACCAACCTGCGTGGGCGCGTGCAGCGCTACCTGCAGGCCAAAGCGGCGCCAGGTGTGGCACGACCCACCTGGTACGTGCTCGCCGACCTGCTCACCGCGGTCGGTGGCAACGGCCGTTTCTACTCGCCACCCGAAGTCTTCACCGCCCTCGCCTCCACCCACGCATCGTTCGCGGGATTGGATTACGAGGCGCTAGGGCTGCGCGGACACCCGATCGTTGACCACGCCATTCCGGCGGGCACGGCCGAGGTGACGGCGTGATATCCGTAGCGCTCCTCCCTTTGCTCGACATCGGGCGTTGGTTTCCGGCGGCCGATCCGCAGCGGCACCCCACGGCGATCAGCACCTTCGTGCTGGCGAGCGCGATCAAGATCATGGTGGTCTTCGGTCTGTACATGCTCGGTGTGGCCTTCCTAACACTCGCGGAGCGAAAAATCGCAGCGTGGATTCAGGATCGTCGTGGTCCGAATCGCGCAGGGCCGGGCGGCCTCCTGCAGCCAGTCGCCGACGGGATCAAGAACTTTATGAAGGAAGAGACGAATCCGGCCGAGGCCGATCGCTGGCTCTTTCTCATCGCACCTGCGCTCGCGTTCATTCCGGCGATGCTGACGTGGGCGGTGCTACCGCTCGCCGCCTCTTTACCGACCCCGTGGGGGCTGATCGACATGGCCGTCGCTCCGCTGCCGGTCGGCTTCCTGTTTACCCTCGCGATCTCATCGCTCGGCGTGTACGGCATCGTGTTGGCCGGTTGGTCATCGAACAACAAGTACGCCCTGCTGGGCGGAATCCGCTCCAGCGCGCAGATGATCTCTTACGAGATCGCGATGGGGATGTCGACCATTCCCGTCATATTGCTGGCCGGGAATGTGTCGTTGACCACCATTGTGCAGCAGCAGTCGCACATGGGCTGGAACGTGCTATCGCTGACTGTCGCGTGGTTCACGTTCCTCGTGGCAGCGTTCGCCGAGACGAATCGCCTACCCTTTGACCTGCCAGAAGCAGAGTCGGAGCTGGTGGCCGGATATCATACCGAGTACAGCGGGATGAAGTTCTCGATGTTCTTCATTGCGGAGTACGCGAACATGGCGACGGCGAGTGGTCTGACCGCCACGCTCTTCTTCGGTGGCTGGGATATCCCGTTCACGCAGTGGGACAACGTCGGCCCGTACAGCGTGCTCAAGACGCTCGCCACGTTGGCCATGTTCGCCATCAAGACCGGTTTCTTCCTGTTCGTCTTCATGTGGGTGCGCTGGACCGTGCCGCGTTTTCGTTATGATCAGCTGATGTCGCTCGGATGGAGCGTGATGCTCCCGATCGCGCTGGGCTATATCGTCGTGGTCGCAGCCGCCACCCTCGGCCTCGACATGCTTGGCGTGGCGCGCGGTCCGATGTTCTCGTTGGCGCTGCTGGGCATGAACATCGTGATCATCGCCGTCCTGCTCGCCTGGCTGGACAAGGGCAAGCTGATCAGTCCAGCGAGCGCGCGCGTGGGCCCCACCGATCTCGAGCGCCTGCGCGCGCGAGGCCTCGACCTCTCGCGACGCCAACTGGCCTCGCAGCGCCACGGGTCGGCGCTGGCGCAGCTGCACCCGCTGACGGCGGCGCTCCCCGTCACGACCACGTTGATCGCTGAAGGAGGCGACTGATGGCCATCGGAGTGAAGGTCATGAATCGCCCGCTCGAGCGCGTGAGCTACGTGCGGGCGACGTTGAGGGGGATGGCCACGACGCTCAAGCATCTGGTGGATCCCCACAAGGTCACGATGCAGTATCCGGAGACGAAATGGGATTTGTCGCCGCGCTGGCGCGGCACGCATCGCATGCTCACGACCGAAGACGGCAAAGCGAAGTGTGTCGCCTGTGGTCTGTGCCCGACCGTCTGTCCGGCCAACTGTATCAAGCTCACGCCAGGTGAGGATGAGCAGGGCAATCGCTATCCGCTCGTGTTCGAGATCGACGAATTTCGCTGCATTTTCTGCGGCTTCTGTCAGGAAGTGTGCCCGGAAGAGGCCATTCATTTGGGCCGACACTACGAGAACGCGGAGTTCGATCGTGCGTCGTTCGTGTACGACTTGGAGCGCCTGATGGCGCAGACGCACCCGGTGAGCGAACTCTGGGACCCTGCCGATCCGAAGGGCGAATGAACGGCTTCTTCGAATTCCATTTCTACCTGTTCTCGTTGCTGGCCATCGCCTCGGCGTTGCTCTTCGTCACGAGAAAGAATCCGGTGCCGGCCGCCTTGTGGCTGGTCAACGTGATGATCGCCCTGGCCGGCCTCTACGTGATGCTCGACGCACCGTTTGTCGGGGTCATTCAGGTGCTCGTCTACGCGGGCGCGATCATGGTCGTGTTTGTGTTCGTGGTCATGCTGCTCAACCTCGGCCGAAGCGGGATTTCCGATATTCGAGATCGG
>CAITQY010000714.1 GCA_903894655.1 uncultured Gemmatimonadota bacterium | reverse complement strand
GCGGTGCTCCGACACAGCGACAACAGCGCCGGGATCGCCAGTCGCACGCGTCTCTCGCCCGGTGCGCTCGCCCGTCCTGGCATCGCGGTGTACGGCGGCATGTTCAGCGAGTTGCTCGGCCTGAAGCAGGTGGTGCACTTACGGGCCCGCCTCATCGATATCCGCGACGTCGCGCCCGGCGAGACCGTGAGCTACGGCGCCACCTGGACCGCCCAGCGGCCGTCTCGAATCGCGACGCTCTCGGCGGGGTACGCCGACGGATATCGCCGGCACCTGTCCAATCGCGGCGAGGTGCTGATCGGTGGGGTACGTTGCCCCGTCGCGGGTCGGGTCACCATGGATATGATCATGGTCGATGTCACCGACGTCCCGTGCGCCGTCGGCGATGTGGCGACGCTCATCGGGACCGATGGCGCGGCGACGATCAGCACCGAACAGGTGGCCGAGATGGCTGACCTGTCGCCGTACGAACTCCTGGTCGGCCTCGCCCTGCGCGTGCCGTCCCGTCCCCTCCCATCGAGCCAGCCATGACCGAGACCACAAGTCGCCGCGCGCTGTTGCTGGTGCTCGACGGCGTGGGATGCGGCGAGGCCCCCGATACGGCGGCCTACGGCGACGCGGGGAGCGACACGATTGGCAACGTGGCGCGGGCGGTGGGAGGACTCGATCTGCCCAATCTGGCCCGTCTCGGACTGGGACACGTGGCGTCCATTATGGGCGTCGAGCCGGCGGCCCATCCCATCGGGGCGTGGGGCACGCTGATCCCCCGGTCGATGGGAAAGGACTCGACCACCGGACACTGGGAGCTCGCCGGCCTCCACCTCGCGACGCCGTTCCCGACCTATCCGCACGGTTTTCCCTCGAGTGTCATCGAGGCGTTCGAGCGGGCGACCGGTCGTCCGGTGATCGCGAACTGTGTGGCCAGCGGGACGGCGGTGATAACCGATTTCGCCGAGCAGGCCCGGCAAGCCGGGGCGTGGATCGTGTATACGTCGGCCGACTCCGTCTTCCAGATCGCGGCCCACGAGGAGTGGATTCCTCTCGAGGAGCTGTACCGCGCCTGCGACATCGCCCGCCAGCAACTGGTGGCCCCGCACGACGTGTCGCGGGTCATTGCCCGCCCGTTCGTGGGGACTTCAGGCGCATGGACGCGTACCGGCAACCGGCGTGACTACTCGATTCAGCCTCCCGGTGTCACGCTCCTCGACGCACTGGCTGAGGCGGGCATTCCCCGGAGCGGGGTCGGGAAAGTGGACGATCTCTTCGCCGGCCGCGGCATTACCTCCCGGCATACCGCGGACAACGCCGACGGGGTGTCGGCGATCCTCGAGTGGCTGAATTCGGCGCCTCGTGGGTTCTGCTTTGCCAATCTGGTAGATTTCGATCAGTTATTCGGACATCGGAACGATGTCCATGGTTTTCAGGGGGCGCTCGAAGCGTTCGATCGCGCCCTGCCGAGCCTGTTGGCCGCACTTCGGGAGGACGACCTGCTCTTCATCACCGCCGACCACGGCAACGATCCCACCACGCCATCCACCGACCACGCGCGCGAGCGCGTGCCGCTGCTGATGGTCGGCGCGCGCGTGCGCGGTGGACCCGTGGGTGCGCGGGATACGTTCTCTGATGTGGGCGCGACGGTGGCCGAGTGGTTCGGTCTGTCGTGGCGCGGCCTCGGCACGTCGTTTCTGCCGGGCCTGTTGCACGCATGAGCATCGACCATCTGCGCACTGCTGCTGACGCGGCGCGCGCCAATGCCTGGTGCCCGTACTCGCACTATCCCGTGGGCGCCGCGCTGGAAACGGACGACGGGCGCGTGTTTGCGGGCTGTAACGTGGAGAACGCGTCGTATCCGGCCGGGATCTGTGCGGAGCGCGTCGCGCTTGGCGCGGCGATTGCCACCGGGGCGCGTCGGTTTGTACGCATCGTGATTACGTCGGCGGCCGTTGCGCCGACCCCACCATGTGGAATCTGTCGACAGGCGCTGGTGGAGTTCGCCCCAGCGCTCGAAATCTTCGCCGTGACGCCCGATGGGCTCACGGCGTGCTGGTCGCTGGCGGAACTGTTGCCCGCGCCATTCACGCCTGCTTCGCTCGAGAATGCCTGAGCGCGTTCGATTTACCTCGTGGCCGCGTTTCCGCGGCCCTCTCCTGCTGTGCGGACTCGTCCTCGCGGCCGTCACGGCTGCGGCGTGCACGGAGTCCCTCGATGGTGGCGCGACCTGCCCGTCGTTGTGTCCGTCGAAGGCGGAGTCCTTCCGCGACACCATTGTCGATGCGGTCGTCCTCGACAGCTCGCTCGGCGGCTATCCGGCGCTCGGCCTGTCGCCTTACGTCCTGATCGCCAATCGCCCCGACACGGTCGTCACCAGCGCCATCCTCCGGTTCGACGCGTTGCCGGCGGTGTTCAGTCCGAACAAGGGTGCCACGGTCGACTCGATCACGACCGTCGACTCGGTGTACTTGCGATTCCAGCTCGATAGCACGGGCCGTCGCGGAAACGCGCCCGTGACGCTCGAGGTGTACGACGTCGATACCACCGCGTCTGATTCGGTCGCCGCCGTCGTGCGGTCGCTCTTTCGGGCGGATCGCAAGATCGGTTCGTTGGTGGTGACGCCCGCCGAGATCGGTGACTCGCTCCGCATTCCGTTCTCCAAGACGGTGATGGCCGCCAAGATTGCCGCGAAGGGTCGACTGCGACTCGGCGTGCGCATCCGTGGTGGATCCGGTCAGCTCCGCGCGGTGGCCTTCGTGTCCGGCGTCGGTGCGCCGACGGTCGTCTTCGATCCGAGTACCGACACCACGTACGCGCCGCAGCAGATTTCGCCCAGCACGATCGTGCCCAACGCGACGGCCGACGCCGAACTGGCGTACGCGGTCTACATGTTGAGTGATCTCTCGTCGCCGCCGCCCGGAGTAAACACGTTGGTCGTGGGCGGGTTCCCCGCGTACCGCTCGTACCTGCGCTTCAACGTGCCGTCGCGTATCACCGATTCGAGCACGATCGTGCGCGCCGATGTGCTGCTGACCCAGCAGGTATCGCGCTTCGGCAATGCGGCGGATTCCGTCGGTCTCTTTGCCCTGGTGCCGACGACAACGAGTCTCGTGACCGACCTGCGTCGTATTCTCGATCTGGCCGCGGCCGGTTCGTTTGCCGGCGTCGACTCCACGCTGCTGGTGCCGTCGTCGGCCGGCGTGCGGGCGGTGAATGTGCTGGCGCTCGCGCGCACCTGGCGCACGTTGCCCACGAACGTCCCGCGGGCCATTGCCTTCAAGATCGGTCTCGAGGGCGCGCAGCCGGCTGAGCTGCGCTTCTACTCCAGCGAAGCGCCCGTCAGTCTGCGCCCGCGTCTGCGAATCACTTATCTCCCGCGTTCGGAGTTTGTCCTCCCGTGATCCGCACTCGACTCCGATCCTTCGTTGCGTCTACCTCCTGGGCACTGCTCGCCGCTCTGGTGGTGTCGCACACGGCCAGCGCGCAGGGCTCCATCAGTATGCTGGGCTTCGGGTATCCCGTGGGCGGCGGCAGCGTGCGCACCAACGGAACCGGCGGCGCCTTCGCGGAATTCGACGCCCTCACGCCGACCAATCCGGCGGCGCTTGGTGGTCTCGCCCGCACTGTCATCACCGCGCAGGCCGAACCGGAACTGCGCAAGCTCACATTGAATGGTGTGAGTGAGAAGAGCGCGCTGCAGCGCGTCCCGCTCATCATGCTGATTTTCCCGGCGCGCCATGGCGTGGCGGTTGGCATTAGTGCCACGAGCTTTCTCGACCGAACCTTCGCGACCACCACGACCGGCAGTGCGGTGATCGATGGTAAGTCGGTGCCCACCAGCGATCAGACCGAAGTGCGCGGGGCCATCAACGACCTCCGCGCCGGCGCGGGCTGGCAGATTTCGTCGCGGTTTCGCGTCGGTGTCGCGGGACATCTCTACACCGGTGAGAACAAGGCTACGCGTGAGCGCACGTTCGCCGATACGCTCGCCTTCGGCAGTGTGCTCGACTCGTCTCGCGTGACCTACTTCGGCACCGCGTTGTCGGTCGGTGGCGAAGCCACGCTGGGCAAGGGATTCACGGCGCTCGCGTCCTACCGCCGCGGCAACGAACTCAACGCGCGTATTCGCGACACGATTGTCTCGAGGGCCAG
Source organism: uncultured Gemmatimonadota bacterium (assembly GCA_903894655.1). Classification (GTDB taxonomy): domain Bacteria; phylum Gemmatimonadota; class Gemmatimonadetes; order Gemmatimonadales; family Gemmatimonadaceae; genus Gemmatimonas. The sequence goes on along the minus strand of CAITQY010000714.1, from coordinate 1,034 downwards.
CGTGCCCACGCGCACCGGCGTGGCGTTGCGCTATGACGGGATCGCCGGCTCGGTCTTCGCCATCGGCATGGAGGAGATTGCGTGGTCCGAGATGGCCTCACTGGGCTCGTCCTCGACCTCCGCCACCGACGCCACGAACTGGCATGCCGGTGCCGAAGTGGCCGGTCCCAAGGTTCGCGGCCTCCCGCTGCTCGTGCGCGCGGGGTACGCCCGCAACGAGCTCCCGTTCGGCGTCCTGGGACAGATCGCCAAGGAGAACCGTCTCACGGCCGGACTCGGCGTCCCGGTGGCCGGCGAAGACGCGACACTCGACCTCTCGGTGCAGCGCGCCAACCGCACGTTGTCCGGCAGCGGCCTCAAGGAAACCGCGTGGCTGCTCGGGATCGGCATCCAGATCCGTCCGCGGAACTGACCATGAGTGACACGCCCGTCGGCGGCGATACCGCAACCGGCTCTGCCGTAACCGGCTCCGCCGCAACCGGCTCTGCCGTAACCGGCGCGCCGCGCCCCACGGTGTACATCGAGACGTACGGCTGCCAGATGAACGTGGCCGATTCGGAACTCATGTACGGCAAGCTCGTCGCCAGCGGCTACGACGCGGTCGATGTGCCCGACGGCGCCGACGTGATTCTCGTGAACACCTGTGCGATTCGCGAGAATGCCGAGACACGTGTGATCGGTCGCCTCGGTGAACTCAAGAAGTTCATGCGCCCCGGAAGCGTTATGGGCGTCACCGGCTGCATGGCCCAGCGCCTCGGCCCGCGTGTCCTCGAACAGGCGCGGCATGTCTCGATCGTGGTCGGTCCCGACGGCTATCGCGCGTTGCCCGAACTGCTCGACGGCGCGCGGCGCGGGGAGAAGTTCACCGCCACCGACTTCGATCTCGAAGAGCACTACGAGGACGTCGTCGCTCGTCGATTCGAAGGTGTGAAGGCGTGGATTCCGGTACAGCGCGGCTGCGACTATCGCTGCACCTACTGCATTGTGCCGACCACGCGCGGCCCCGAACGCAGCCGCAAGCTCCACGAGGTCGT
>CAITQY010000713.1 GCA_903894655.1 uncultured Gemmatimonadota bacterium | reverse complement strand
GGCCGTGCGTAAGGGTCGCGTCGTGCAGCAGGTCATGCAGCTGCCGTTCACTTTCGTTCCGGACTCTACCGCCCGCCGCCGCCGTTAACGCCATGCATCCTTTGTCGTCCCCTCCGCGTCTCGGCGCGATCGTGCTCGCCGGTTCCCTGCTACTTGCGTCGTCGGCGGCGGCGCAAAAACTGGTGGAGATCGGCAAGACGTCGGTCGGCACGCCGGTCTTTCTCGAGGCGAAGTCGGTCACGCGGAGCAACGGCATCGTCACGGCCACCGTGCGCGTACGCCTGCAGCCGCCGCTCAAGCACGCCATGGGTGATCTGCGCAGTTCGCGCACGATCGCGATGATCGACTGCGCCAAGCAGACCGTGGCGACGAAGGAGAGCTGGTACTATCTCGACGACGCGGGGAAGCGGGTCGGCATGCATAAAGAGGTGAAGCTGCCCGGCTTCGGTCCGTCGTTCAAAGGATCGTTGGCCGACGTGGCGATGCGACACCTGTGCGCGACGCCCCAGCCGCGCTGAGCGACACGCCGCGCAGAAGCTGGCAGCCACTGCCCGTTCGCCCCATGTTGAAGGGGGTCCCCTTTACCGGGGCCCGCACCCTCTTCCTCGGCTCAGGCTTCCCGTGCGTCTCCCGCGCTCTTTGCAAGCTCATTATTCGTTCGCGCTGGCCCTCGCGACCGCGCTCTCCCCAATCGCGCGCGCGCTCCCGGCGCAAATGGATCCCGGCTTCAGCGCGCTGCATTGGCGCGCCATCGGCCCCCTGCGCGCCGGCCGCGCCCGCGCCCTCGCCGGCGTCCCCTCGCAGCCCAGCGTGTTCTACGCCGGCTTCGACAACGGCGGCGTGTGGCGCAGCACCGACTACGGCTCGAACTGGGTCCCGTTGTTCGACGATCAGTCTACCGGCTCGATCGGCGCGATTGCGGTCGCGCCGTCGAATCCGAACATCATCTACGTGGGCAGCGGCGCCGGCATCATCCGCCCCGATCTCGCCGTTGGCGACGGCATGTACAAGTCGGTCGACAACGGGAAAACGTGGGCGCATCTAGGGCTGCGCGAATCGCAGATGATCGCGATGGTCGACGTCGACCCGAAGAATCCCGACCGGCTGTTCGTCGCCGCCCTCGGTCACCCGTACGGCCCCAACAGCGAGCGCGGCGTGTTCCGCTCGCTCGATGGCGGCACCTCGTTTCAGCGCGTGTTGTACAAAGACGACTACACGAGCGCCAACGACGTGCGCATCGACCCAAAAAACCCCGACATCGTGTACGCCACGCTCTGGCAGCAGCAGCAGAGCTTCATCGAAGGCCAGGGCTTTGGCGGGGGTGGCAACGGCATCTTCAAGTCCACCGACGGCGGCACCACCTGGAAGCCGCTCACGGTCGGCCTGCCGTCGATCCTGCAGGCGAACATCGCGCTCGCCCCCGGCAACCCAAACGTATTGTACGCGATGGTGGCCGCCGCACCGCCCGCCGGCTCGCCCGCCGGCGCCTCCGGCCCGATCGGCTTCTACAAGTCCACCGACGCCGGCGAGCATTGGTATCTCGCCGTGAACGGCCCCGCGTCCGCCGTCGGCGCCGCGCCGACGTTCGTGGACAATCGCCCGTTGGCGCGCATTGGTGGTGGTGACCTGCCCACCATCACCGTGGACCCCAGCAATGAGAACGTGGTGTATAGCGCGTCGGTCGTCATGTGGCGCACGGAGGATGGTGGACTGACCTGGTCGGCGGTCCGTGGCGCACCGGGGGGCGACGACTACCAGAAGATTTGGGTGAATCCGAGCAATCCCGATCTCATCCTCGCCGTGGCCGATCAGGGCGCAGTCGTGTCGGGCAATCGCGGCGCATCATGGAGCAACTGGTACACGCAGCCCACCGCCGCGATGTATCACGTCACCACCGACAACGCGTTCCCGTATCGCGTATGCAGCGGGCAGCAGGACTCCGGTTCGGCGTGCGTGAACAGCCGCTCCGACGACGGCCGCATCACCTTCCATGATTGGCATCCGGTCAACATTCAGGAATACGGCATCGCCGCGCCGGATCCGCGTGATCCCGATGTGGTGTTCGGCAGCCAGCGCACCAACGTGTCGAAGTACGATCGCCGCACCGGCCAGACCGTGCTCGTGGGTCCCGATCTGTCGCTGCGCGGCCCCAACGGCGAAAACTTCGGCCGCAATGTGCGCACGATGCCGTTGCACTTCTCACCGGTCAACCCCGACGTGCTGTACTACGCGTCGAACGTGGTGTGGAAGACGATCGATCGCGGCCAGCGCTGGACGCGCATCAGCCCCGACCTCGCGCGGCAGACGTGGGCCGTGCCGGCCACCGCCGGCCAATACGCCAGCAGCGTCACGCCGGCGCCGGCGGGTGCGATCACCGCATTGGCACCGTCGCCGCGCAGCGCCAGTGTGCTGTGGGCCGGCACCGATGACGGAAACGTGCAGGTCACGACCAACGGCGGCACGTCGTGGAAGAACGTCACCCCAGGCGCGATCAAGCCCTGGACGCGCATCTACAACATCGACGCCGGACACTTCGACGCCGGCACCGCGTACATCGCCGCGAACAGCTTCCGCCTCGACGACCTGCGTCCGCACTTCTATCGCACGCACGACGGTGGTGCCACGTGGACCGAGATCAGCAACGGACTGCCGGGCAATGCGCCCGCGAATGCGATTCGCGAAGACCCGAAGGTGAAGGGGCTGCTGTACGGTGCCACCGACACGCAGGTGTGGGTGTCGTTCGACGACGGCGATCACTGGGAATCGCTGCGCATCGACATGCCGGCCATCGCCGTACGCGACATTCAGATCAAGGACGACAGCACGTGCCTGTGCAGCGATCTGATCGCCGGCACGCACGGCCGCGGCTTCTACATTCTCGACAACGTCACGCCGCTGCGACAAATGGCCGCCTCACGCGCCGCCATCGCCGCGCGCAACGCCTATCTGTTCACGCCCGCCACGGCCGTGCGCGTACGCTTTGCCACCAACGATCCCACGCCGTGGCCGCCCGAGATGCCGTCGGGGGAGAGCGCTCCATCCGGTGTGTTCATCGACTACATGCTGTCGACCAAACCGTCGTCGCCGATCACGCTCGAGATTCTCGATGCGTCCGGCAAGCTGGTGCGCTCGTACTCCAGCGCGCAGAAGGCTCTCGACCCACATCCGTACCTCGATCGTGCCCGCTACAACGAGGTGTGCAAGAAGACGCCGACCGCGCCGTACTGCGGACTCCCGCTCTACTGGCCCGGCCCGCCGCAGGCGTTGTCCGACAACGCGGGGCTCCATCGTTTCACGTGGGATCTCCACTTCGATCCCGTCACCCCGGAAGATGCCATTCCACAGGGCGACGACGACGCCACCGGTGCCGTGCCGGGACGCACGCTCCCCGTCGTGAACGCGCCGTGGGCGCCGCCCGGCCGCTACACCGTGCGCCTCACCGCTAACGGCACGCGCTACGAGCAGCCGCTCACGCTGCGGCTCGACCCGCGCGTGCAGACGCCCGCCGCCGGCCTCGCGCGCCTACACGCCCTCAGCACGGAGATGTACCGCGGCGCGGTGGACACGCACCGCGGCTTTGTGCAGGCCCGCAGTCTGATCACGCAGCTGGACGCGATGACCGGCGCCGAGGTCGACGCCCTCAAAGCGAAACTCGAAGCCGTCGCGCCGTCTTCGGCGACGGCCCGCAACATCCGCGGCTTCCGTCGTCGCGGCGCCACCACCACGGCGGCATCCCTCGAGAGCGCCAGCACGTCGATGTTGGCCGCCGCGATGGCCATGCACAACGCCGACGTGGCGCCCACCGAAACGCAGGTGGCAGCCTGCGCTGCAGCGCGGGCCATGGGGGTAAGCGTATTACCAACGTGGAACGCGCTACGCACCACGGGCATCGCCGCGTTTAACCGCACGCGAAAGGCTGCCGGGCTTCCCACTCTCACCCTCCCCTGATCCATGCCTGCACGCGCTCCGCTTTGTAATACGCTCCGCGTTGCCATCCTCACGTCCGTCACGGTGACGGCCGGCCTGCTCGGTGCCTGCGCGTCGGGCAGCGTCGGTACGGGCAGCACACGACCGCTCACACCGGCGCAGCTCGCGGCGCAGGATGGTGGCATTCCCCCGTATACCAAGGCGGATGTCGCGTTCATGCAGGG
>CAITQY010000712.1 GCA_903894655.1 uncultured Gemmatimonadota bacterium | reverse complement strand
GCCGAAAACGCTTCGTTGAACTCGATGAGCTTGAGATCGGCGAGTGTGAGCCCCGCGCGCGCAAGGGCCTTGGGTACGGCCTTGATCGGACCGACACCCATGATGTCGGGATCGACGCCCGCCACCGCAAAACTCACGAAGCGCGCCAGCGGCGTGAGGCCGAGCTCCTTGGCTTTCGCGGCGCTCATGACCAGCACAGCGGCCGCGCCGTCGGAGTACGGGCTGGCATTGCCGGCCGTTACGGTACCCGTGGGTGAGAACGCCGGACGCAGCTTGGCGAGACCTTCCAGTGTGGTCTCGGCGCGCGGGCATTCGTCGGTGTCGAACCGCACGTCGGTGACCGTTTTCTCGGCGCCCTTCCACGTGATGCGTTGCGTGTGGATCGGCACGATCTGATCGGTGAACGCGCCACGCTGAATGGCCGATACCGCGTTCTGCTGACTGTCGTACGCATGCTGATCCTGCGCGGCACGCGAGATCTCCCAGCGCTTGGCCACCCGTTCGGCGGTGAAGCCCATGCCGATGTAGCTCTCGGTGATTGCCGGCGAGAGTCGTGCGTTGTAGCCCGACATCGGCACCTGCGACATCATCTCGATACCGCCGGCCATCACGGCGTCGCCTTGACCGGCGACGATCGCCTGCGACGCGTAGGCCACCGACTGCAATCCCGACGAGCAAAACCGGTTGACGGTGGCGGCCGATGTTTCCACCGGGAATCCTCCGCGCAGCCAGGCGAGTCGTGCGTGATTGAGCCCCTGTGATGCTTCGGGCATGGCACAGCCCCACTGTACGTCTTCGATGATCGCGGGGTCGATCCCCGCGCGATCGATGGCGGCTTTCATGACGGCGGACGACAGCTCCACCGGATGCATGCCGGCCAGCGCACCATCCGCCTTACCGCGCGCGACCGCGCTGCGGACAGCGCTGACAATAACGACCTCGGTCATCTCTATGTCTCCTGCCGCGCGCTCAATTGCGCAGCGGCTTGCCGGTCTTGAGGGTGTACGCGATGCGCTCCTGCGTCTCCTTGGTGCCGAGGAGGCTGAGGAACTGTTCGCGCTCGAGGTCGAGCAGGTCCTGCTCGGTGACGTCACGCGGCGTGCCGTCGCCGCCGCACAGGACGTAGGCGATCGCACGGCCCACGCGGACATCATGCGCCGACGCCTGGCCGGCTTCCTTCGCGGCCCAGAGGGCGTACTCGAGATTGCCGAGCCCATCACGACCCAGCGCGCGGACGGTGCGCTCGAGGGGAGGGAGATAGCCGCGCGCGAGATCGAGCACGCGCGCCTTGGCATCGGCGAGCTGATGATCGCGATTCATGCTGATGCGATCGCTGTCGCGCAGGAAGCCGAGGGCCTTTGCTTCGTACGCGGAGGTCGTGGTGGTCGCAAAGGCGATGAGCTTGAACGCGCGCTTCACGGCGGCGAACAGATCCACCTCTTCGTAGTGCTGCAGTTCGGCGGTGAAGCGCATGAGCAACTCCTTCGTGCCACCACCGCCGGGCAACAGGCCGACACCGGCCTCTACGAGCCCCATGTAGGTCTCGGCGTGCGCCTGCACGGCATCGGCGTGCAGCGTGAACTCCGAGCCGCCACCGAGGGCCATGCCGGCCGGTGCCACGACCACCGGGAAGGGCGCGCGACGGATCGACATCACGCTGTCCTGGAATGTCTTGCAGGAGAGGGCAATGTCATCCCAGGCGCCGGCCGAGACGGCGAAGGCGACCAGCGAGAGATCGGCACCCACGCTGAAGGCGCGGGCGTCTTCATTGCCGATCACCATGCCGTTGAATCCGAGTTTCTCGACCTTGGTGAGCGCACTGGCGAGCCCCTTCAGCACGCCGTCACCAAGGGTATTCATCTTCGAGCGGAACTCGAAACAGGCCACGCCGTCGCCAATGTCGATGAGGCGGGAGAGACCGTTGTCGTCGAGGACGCGCCCATGTTTGGCCAGACTGGCGAGCGAGATGCGCCCCGGAATGCCCGGAATCGGCTCGTACGTGCCGTTATACGTGAGGTACTCGCCGTCCTTGTAGAACGACCCATTCGCCATCTCGAGCAGCGGGGGAATTGTCTTGCCCTGCGCGCGGAATTCACCGCGCAGCCATTCGATGCCGAGGGCATCGATGATCTGGAAGGGGCCGGCTTCCCAGCCGTAGCCCCACTCCATCGCGCGGTCGATCGCCACGATGTCGTACGCCAGTTCGGAGGCGAGCGTGAGCGTGTAGTGCGCGGCGTCAGCGAGATGATCGCGCAGGAACGCCCCCTGCGCGCCACTCATGGCGATGGCGGCGGGCAAGCGCTGTGCAATCGGCAGGCGGATCGCCTGACCGATGTCCCCGCCTTCGAGCCGCTGCTGCGGCACGTAGGCGTTGGTTTTCCAGTCGAAGGTCTGCGTGCCGTCCTTGGTCTTCGTGTAGAAACCGCCGCCCGTCTTGTCGCCGAGCTTCCCCTTGGCCACGAGTTCGTCGAGCATCCACGACGGGAGCGCGAAGTCCTCACCGGTGGCGCCGCCGATGCCTTTCGTGACGTGCGCGAGCACATCGAGTCCCGACAAGTCGCCGGTGCGGAAGGTGGCGGTGCGGGCCCGACCGATGAGCGAGCCGGTGAGACCGTCCACTTCATCGATGGTGAGGCCGTGCTGCTCCATGCGTCGCATGGTGCCGACCATGCCGTACACGCCGAGGCGATTGGCCACGAAGCCCGGAACATCCTTCGCGATCACTATGCCCTTGCCCAACGTGCGCTCGGCGAACTCGCGCGTGGCCCCGATCACCGCCGGATCCGTGTCCGGCGTCGGGATGATCTCGAGCAGGTGCATGTACCGCGGCGGATTGAAGAAGTGCGTGCCGAGGAAGCGACGACGGAACTTCTCGCCACGTCCTTCAAGCAGCACCGACATCGGAATGCCCGAGGTGTTCGACGAGATGATCGCCGTGGGCTTCATCAGCGCTTCGATACGCGCAAACAGCTGCTGTTTGGGTTCGGCGAGTTCGATGATCGCTTCACAAATCCAGTCGCAATCGGCGAGGAGCTGGAGATGGTCTTCGGTGTTCCCGGTGCGCACGCGCGCGGCGGCGGCGGCTTCCATGAAAGATGCCGGCTTGGACTTGATCGCCTTCTGCAACCCGTTCTTGGCGGGGGCACTGCGGTTCGGCGACTTGGGGTCGCTATCGCCGGGGATATCGAGCAACACGACACGGCAGCCCGCCGAGGCCGCGAGGGCGGCAATGCCGCTTCCCATGGCTCCAGCGCCCACCACGCCGACAGTCGTCATGCGCATTCGGGACTCTCTTCGTAAGGGACCCTTGCAAGGTCCGCTGGGAATCGGCTTG
>CAITQY010000711.1 GCA_903894655.1 uncultured Gemmatimonadota bacterium | reverse complement strand
GCCGAGCATATCGAACGCGATGGTGGTGCCGTCGGGGCTCACATCGAGCGACAGCCAGGTACCTTCGCGCGTATCCAGCGAAAACGTACGGCCGGCTTCCAGCGGCAGGGGCTTTTCAGGAGCGCGCGCACCGGCCCGGGGGGCAGCACCTTGAGCCTGAGCGATAAACGGAGCAGACGTTGCGATCGCGGCAGCACACAGTGCGCCGAGTCGCCAGGACAGATGGGACATGAGGAGCCTCCAATGCGGGTAACCTGCGTGTTACGAACGTCCTTCGCTCATGGCGATCACCGTCTCCCATTCGGTGGGCCGCACGGGCACCACCGACAATCGCCCGACTTTCACCAGCGCCATTTCGCTGAGCGCCGTGCTGTTCTTGATCTCGGGGAGCGCGACGGAGCTCTTGAGCTTCGTCACCGCTTTCACGTCGACCATGAACCAGGTGGGCGTGTCGGCGTTCGACGCGGCGTCGTAGTAGTCATGCGCCGGATCGAGCGCCGTGGGATCGGGATAGCCCTCGCGCACCACTTCGCAGATGCCTACGATCGCCGACGGCTCGGCGTTGGAGTGGTAGTAGAACGCGAGATCGCCTTTTTTCATGCCGTCGCGCAGGAAATTGCGCGCACTCGAATTGCGGACGCTGTCCCAGCAGGTGGTCTGCTTCGGCGCCGCCATCAGGTCGTCGAACGAGAAGACATCGGGCTCGCTCTTGATGAGCCAATACCGTTTTTCACCGGGCGCACGCGCCGAGAACGCGGCGGCCCAAGCACCCTGTTCGTAGGGCATCGACTTGGGGGCGGCTTTCTTGGTGGGTGCCTTCGAGGCGGGTGACGTCTTCGCGGGCGCTTTCTTGGCGGCTGACTTTTTAGCGGGCATGTAGACCACGGTAGGAGCGGGCAACGTCAACAGCAACAGCGGGAACACGGATTTCAAGGGATATCACCGATAACACAGATAAGCAAAAGCGATCAATCCAGGACGGCTGAAGCACGCGCAGGACGGCTTATCTGTGTGATCCGTGCCATCGCTTTTGAATCCGTGTTCCGGCAGTTGCTGTTCGGTGGGAAATCAAATCAAACGTTGGCCGCGGCCGCCGCCTTCCCGGCCGATCGCCCCGTGGCCCACGCCCACAGAAAGTTGTAGCCACCGATCGGACCGAACGCGTCGAGCACTTCGCCGCACAAGAAGAGCCCCTTGTGCCGACGACTTTCCATGGTGCGCGGATCGATCTCGCTCAGCGCCACCCCGCCGCCCATCACCTCGGCCTTCTTATAGCCCTCGTCGCCCTGCCACGGCAGTTCGCCGCGCACGAGGATATCAATGAGCCGCAGCCTCTCGTCGCGACGCAGTTCGGTGAGCGGGCGGGTGGGCTCCACGTTGGCCTTGGCCAGCAACGCCGCGGCGAGTCGGTCGGGCATTTCGGCCCGCAGCGCACCGGTCACGGTGCGCGCACCGTGCGGCTTGAGCGCTTCCTCCCATTCCTTTTCACCCAACGCGGTCCATTGCACCTGCACCTTGGCCGTCGGTGACTCCCCTTTCGGCGCGTGACCGGCGCGAGCGCGCACCGCCACGTGCGACACGTTCAGCACCGACGGGCCGCTGTAGCCATGGTGCGTGAATAGGAATCCACCGCGCCACGTGGCCTGCTGCAATGCGCTCTTGGCGGTGAGCGACACGGTGAGCGAGATACCCGACAGGTCGTTGAAGGCCGTGTCGGTGGTCGTGATCGGCGTGAGCGCGGCGTAGGTGGGGTGCATCGTGTGCCCCAGCGCTTTCAGCATGTTGAGCCCCGCGCCGTCGCTGCCGGTGTTCGGTACCGACAGACCGCCGGTGGCGATGATCACGGCGTCGGCCTTGAGCACGGTGCCGTCATCGACAGTCACCTCCCAGGCCCCGCTCACCGGGGCGATATCCACCACGCGCGACTCCATGCGCAGGCGGACCCCCTGCTTGCGCGCGTAGTCTAAGAGCCCATCGCGCACATCGCGGGCCTTGTGCGACGCGGGGAAGAGCTTGAGCGATTCGGTCTCTTCCTCGAGCGGAATGCCCAGCGTGTCTTCGAAGAACGCACGCTGCTCGGCCAGTGGCCAGGCGCGCACGATCTTCTTGAGCAGATTCGGCGACGAATCCGTCACGAACCGAGACTCGTCCACCCGCAGCGGGAGCACGTTGCACCGACCGCCGCCACTGATCAGGATCTGGCGACCGCCGTCACGCGTTCCTTCAATCAGCAGCGTGTCCGCCCCTTCCGACGCCGCAAAAATCGCCGCCATCGAACCG
>CAITQY010000710.1 GCA_903894655.1 uncultured Gemmatimonadota bacterium | reverse complement strand
GGCCTCAAGCAGCTGTGGCTCATCGCCGAGCAGTTGCTGCCCCGCACCGGCAAAACCACGTGGACGCACAATCAAGCGCTGATGGAACTCGGTGCGCTCGTGTGCACAGCGCGCGTGCCACGGTGCGGGATCTGCCCCGTGACGGCTGGCTGTGCCACGTTCCCGCTGTTGGAGGCCGCCGCGGAAGCCGCCGCGGTACAAGCCGCCGCCAAAGCGGACGCGCCGCCCACCCCGAAGGGCAAGCGGCGCGCCAGAACGAGGGACTGAGACGACTGGTGTGCGCTAGGCGGCCGCGAGGTGATCGCCGCACCCGCTGCAGAATCTCGATCCGACCAGATCCACACTGGTGCCACACTTGGCGCACGCCCCGGGCAGGTACCGTCCGCAGCTCGAGCAGTACGTCGCGTCGGGCTCAGGCCGTGGCCCGCAGGCGCCGCAGGAGCGCTGCTTTTCGCGCGCCCGACGGATCGCCGCCTCGACCGGGTCGGCAGTGTCGGCAGCGCTCAACGCTGCCACGACCACGGGCATCGCTGCGGCGTCGCGAGCGTCGGCCGCACGCAGCTCGGCCAGCGCCTCACGTGTGTAGCGCGTCTTGAGCTCGGCGTAGTCGCTGTCCGACAGCTTACCGGTCTCGCGATCGAACTCAATTTCGCGCAGGGCGGCCACCGCACCGTCCAGCTGCTCGTCCGCGCGCCCCGTACGCTTGGCTCGGGCCGCCTTGATGCGCGCCGCCTCGGTCGCGGCCTTCTGCTCATCCTCTGCTCGCACTTCGGCTTCACCGCTCAGCAGCGGCGAGAGCACCAGCGTGAGCGCGCCGAGGGCCAGCACCGTCCCCAGCACCAGTGGAACGGCCCCTTCCGGCACGGCCACGAGCGTCATCAGCGCTCCTCCCGCAGGGCGGCCTGAAGGCGCGCCAGTTCATCGGGCGTCGCCTCGATCGACGGATCGATTTTCACCGGCGCCGAGGCACGCGTCGCCGCCGCCACATCGGCATTGCGACGCCAGCCGCGCAGCAAGGCACCGATCGCGACCGCGCCGATCGCGATCGCCGCGAACGGCGCGAACCACGCCAGCAGATTGAATCCCTGCTTCCGCGGCTGCATGAGAATGAAGTCGCCGTAGGTCTGCGTCATCGCGGCCATGATCTCGTCGGCGTTGTGGCCGCCGTCAACGAGCCGTTGGATGTCGCCATGCACCGCCGGCGAGATGCCACAATTGAAGTCGGTGGTGCGACAGGTGTAGATGTCGAGCGTGCAGGGACACGGACAGGCCAGGTTGCGCTCGAAGGCTTCGAGCTGCTTCTCATCCATCTGCTTGACCGCATTCGCCTTGGCCGGTCGCACGACGGGCTTGTACGAATCGGAGGTCATCTCTTCGCCGCCGGGGGCGGTCGCCGGCTGTGGCGTCGCGGCGTCCTGCCCCCACGCCGTGCGAGACATGAGAAACGATCCGGCAGCAACCACGGCCACCGAGCCGCCGCGCGTGAGGAACAGCCGACGACTCGTGATCGCCGCCTCAGGCGACTGCTCACGTGATCCGATCACGCGCCTGCTCCGACCAAGGTCATAGTCGACTCCGACGGCAACTCGGCCACGTAGCCACCTTCACGCTCAGCCCGGACGGCCTGCGGCCACATCACGATCAACCCGCCGAACGCCATGATGATGCCGCCAAACCACACCCACCATACGAGCGGGTTGAAGTTGATGTGAATCGCCGCCGTGTCGCGATCGACCGCGCCGGTGAAGACGAGGTACACATCCTGCTTCGGCGATTCGAGAATGCCGACTTCGGTGGACGGCTCGAAGGTCGGCTCACCGGCGGCGTTCACGTGCTGACGCTTCTCGCTCGACAGGATACCCATGTTCTGGCCGTCACGCGTCACGTTGAAGGACGCGGCCACGACCCGACGGTTGAGCTGCTCGAACGAGGAGATGCCCTGACTGGTGAATACCCACTCACTGCCGTAGGCATCCTTGGCCGTGACCGACTCACCAGCCTTGAGCGTGGCGGTCAGATCCTTCTTGAACATCAAGCCGGCGAAGGCGCAGAAGAGAATGGCCACGCCGAAGTGCACGATGTAGCCGCCGTAGCGACGACGGTTGCGACCGATCAGGCGCATGGAGGCGCCGAACAGTCCTTCTCCGTACATCCGGCGGCGCGCGCCGATCCCCTTCACGAATTCCTGGATGATCGTGCCGAAGACGAAGCCGGCCAGCAGGTACGACACCAGCGCGTACATCTGCCGCATGCCCATCGCAAACAGCACCACGAACGTGGCCACACCAGCAATCACAGGCCACGTAAACTGGCGCTTGAGATTGGACGTGGACGCGCGACGCCAAGCGATCAGCGGACCAATACCGGTGAGCGCAAGCAGCAGCAGGCCGAGCGGGCCGTTCACCGCATTAAAGAACGGCGGACCGACGGTGATCTTGTCGCCCTTCACCCATTCGCTGAGAATCGGAAAGAGCACGCCCCATAGCGTCGCGAAGCAGATGCCGACCAGCACGAGATTGTTATACAGGAAGGCCGCTTCGCGGCTCACCATGCTCTCGAGCTCCGCGTTCGCCTGCAGATCGTTCAGGCGCGTGGACACGAGGTACGCCGTGCTGATCGCCGCGACGATCAGGAAGCCGAGGAACCAATCGCCCACGGGCGACTGCGCAAAGGCATGCACGCTCTCGATAATGCCGCTACGCGTGATGAACGTGCCGAGGATCGTGAGCAGGAAGGACATGGCCACCAGCGTCACGTTCCACTTACGCAGCATGCCGCGCTTTTCCTGGATCATGATGCTGTGCAGGAATGCCGTGATCGTGAGCCACGGCAGGAACGACGAATTCTCAACGGCGTCCCACGCCCAGTAGCCGGCCCAGCCGAGTTCCACGTACGCCCACCACATGCCAAGCACGATGCCGATGGTGAGGAAGAACCACGACAGCAGGGCCCAGCGTCGGACCGCGCCAAGCCACTGCGTGTCGAGCTGCCTCGTGACCAGCGCACCGATGGCGAAGGCGAAGGGAATCGCGGTACCGACGAGCCCGAGATAGAGCATGGGCGGATGGATCGCCATGCCCGGGTTCTGCAGCTGCGGATTCATGCCGCGCCCTTCGGGCGGAATCCAATCGAGGCGCTCGTACGGATTGGCCCCGAAGCACATCGTCATCAGGAAGAACAGGCAGATGATGCCCAAGGTCCCAGTGACATACGGCATCATCGCGCGGTTCGTCTTGCGATTCGTGAAGACCGCGATGGCCGAATACGTCGTCAGAATCAACGCCCAAAAGAGCATGGACCCGGACTGTCCGGCCCAGAAGGCCGTGAACGTATAGATCTTCGGGAGATTCGAGCTCGTATACGAGGCAACGAACTTGATCGAGAAGTCGTGCAGGAAGAGCGCGGTCCACAGCCCGATGGACGCCAGCAGTGTGAATCCGAACGTGGCGTACAGCGCCCGCTCACCGCTCTTCACAAGGTCGGGACGCCCCTGCAGGCCCCCGGAGAACGACACAGTGGTCGTCCAGGCCGCCATCAAGAGGGCGACCCAGAGCGACAATTCACCAACGAGAATCATGGGGCCTCGCGCTTGTGCGCAGGCGCGCGACAGTTACGCGCGGGGGGTTGCCGACGTGCCCTGCTTGTAGCCGGGCGTGTCCTTGTACTTCTCGGGAGCGTTCTCGTAGCGCGACGCGCACTTGGCCAGCAGCGTGGTGGCCTGAAAGGTACCGTTGGCGTCGAGCCGGCCTTCGACCACGACATCGACCCCATCGGTGAACGTGTCGGGCGCAATGCCACGGTACTGTACGTCGTACGTTTTGGTGCCGTCGGTCATTTTGAAGGTGAGCGACCGGCCAGACGGGTCACGCACGATGGTGCCGCTGACGACCCGAGCGCCGACCTTCACGCCCATCTTCACAAAACGTGGGTTGTCGGAGACTTTGCTCGCGAGCTCGCCCGGCGTCAGATAATAGGTGGCCGTCTCGTCGATCGAGCTGGCCATTAGATAACCGGCGGTGCCGAGCACCAGCACGCCGCCGAGTAGAAATTTATTTCGAGCTTTCACGGGACTCGTCCTCGTCGTCCGGAAGGTATTCGTAGAAGATAGCGGTGGGACGGTCGTGCGTCAGCTAGAGTGGTGAACGATCTCGCGCCGTTCAGTGTGCCCGATCGGTGTCACCGATCGGTGTCACGGGCCCAGCTCAGCGCGCCCCGCACGGCACGCCGCCATCCGGCGTAGCCAGCGGCGTAGCTAGCGGTGGCCGTCGCGTCTCTAGTTGGGGTGAACCGTGTGAAATGACGCCCGGCCAGAAATTCGTCCCCGTTGGCCCAGAGCCCTGCGGCCAAACCGGCCAGGCCGGCGGCGCCCAGCGCGGTGGTTTCCACGATATCGGGGCGCTCGACCGGCACGCCCAGCACATCGGCCTGGAACTGCATCAGCCAGTCGTTGGAGGTGGCTCCGCCATCGACGCGCAGCCGATCGAACGGGACGCCCCCCTGCGTGCGCATGTCCCCCAGCACGTCCTTGGTGGCGTAGGCCATGGCCTCAAGGGCCGCGCGGGCGAAATGTGCACGCGTGGTGCCGCGCGTGAGGCCGACGATCGTGCCGCGAGCGTTCGGCTCCCA
The DNA here is from genome assembly GCA_903894655.1 of uncultured Gemmatimonadota bacterium. GTDB lineage: Bacteria > Gemmatimonadota > Gemmatimonadetes > Gemmatimonadales > Gemmatimonadaceae > Gemmatimonas. The sequence goes on along the minus strand of CAITQY010000710.1, from coordinate 2,542 downwards.
GTCGGGCGCCCCCAGTCCCACCAACGCCGGCACGAAGTACACCCCGTCATTGCTGTCGAGCGAACGTGCCAACCCTTCGGTCTCGCTGCTGTGGGCGATGATGCCCAGGCCGTCGCGCAGCCACTGCACCGCCGCGCCGGCAATGAAGATGGACGCCTCGAGTGCGTACACGGGTCCGCCGCGTTCATCGCAGGCGATGGTGGTGAGCAAGCCGGTGGCGCTCTGCGGACGCACGGTGCCCGTGTTGAGCAGCAAAAAGGCGCCCGTGCCATAGGTGTTCTTGCCGCTCCCCGCGTGCCAGCCCCCCTGCCCGAAGAGCGCCGCCTGCTGATCGCCGGCAATACCCATGATCGGGATTTCATGGCCGAAAACAGAGGCCACAGCCGTGCCGATCAACCCGCTCGAGGCCACGATGCGCGGCAGCATGTCGGCCGGCACACTGAAAAGGGCACACAACTCGGGCGACCACGTATGGCGCCCAAGATCGTACAACATCGTCCGCGACGCATTCGTATGATCGGTCACATGCGACGCGCCGTTGGTGAGGTGCCAAACGAGCCAGCTATCGATCGTGCCAGCCGCCAACTCGCCGCGCTGAGCCCGCTCCCGCATACCCGGCTGCGCCAGCAACCACTCGAGCTTCGTGGCGCTGAAGTACGGATCGGTCACCAGGCCCGTTTTCTCGGCGATCATGGCGGCGTGCGGTACCAGCTCAAGGCACCGATCAGCGGTACGACGATCCTGCCATACGATGGCGCGATGGACCGCGCGCCCGGTGGCACGCTCCCAGACCACGATCGTTTCCCGCTGATTGGTGATCCCGATCGCGATCGGATCGACGCCGGCGTCGGCGATCGCTTCGCGGGCGGCCGCCACCGTGCGCTCGAGAATTTCGTGGGCGTCGTGTTCAACCCACCCCGGTGCCGGAAAGTGCTGCGTAATCTCGCGGTAGGCGCGTCCGAGGATACGCCCGTTCTGACCGATCACGAGACAGGTCGTGCCCGTGGTGCCTTGATCGATGGCGAGTACGCACGTCATTGGCAGCTCATACGCCGGTGACTCCGGAAAAGGGCGGCTTCACGAAGCCGCGATCGGTGAGATAGCCGCTGACCAGCTCGCGCGGCGTGACGTCGAACGCCGGATTCCATACCCGAGCGCCCACGGGAAGATCGCCAAGTTCGTCGGCGTGCCGATGCTCGATCTCGATCTCGGCGCCGGACGGCGTGGCCGCGTCGATCGTGCTCCAGGGGGCAGCCACATAAAATGGAATGCCATGCGCCCTCGCGGCCAGCGCCACCCCGTACGTGCCAACTTTGTTGGCGACATCGCCGTTGGCCGCAATTCGGTCGGCGCCCACAATCACCACGTCGACCGCACCGCTTCGCAACAGCGACGCCGCCGCGCCATCGGGAAGCACGGTGACGGGAATGCCGGCGCGTTGCAGCTCCCACGCCGTCAGTCGGGCCCCCTGGCGCAGGGGGCGGGTTTCATCGGCGTACACCTGTACGCGACGCCCTTCCCGGTGCGCCAGATGTACGGGCGCCAAGGCGGTGCCGATGCCGGCGGTCGCCAACGAGCCGGCGTTGCAGTGCGTGAGCACTCGCGCTCCGTCGGGAATGATGCAGAGGCCGAACCGGCCGATCGCGTCGCACATGGCGACATCCTCGGCGCGAATGGCCTCGGCGTCGGCTCGTAGGGCGGCGAGCAGCGTGTCGTCGGCCACGCCACCGGCGACCGTCAGGAGCCGGTTCACTGCCCATGCCAGATTCACGGCAGTGGGGCGGGCCGCGATGAGGCGCTCGGCGTACGGCGCCAACAGCTCGCGGGCGGGCACACCGCGGGCGGGCACACCGTGCCCCTCGCTTTCGTGCTCGAGCGCGACGACCAAGCCGATGGCGGCCGCCACACCAATCGCGGGCGCGCCACGAACGGCGAGCGTGCGAATAGCGTCGATCACCTCGTCGAGCCTGACGAGGTCGCGCATCACCTCGGCACCGGGGAGGTGACGTTGATCCAGAATGCGAAGGGCGCGACGGTCGGGAGACCATCCGACGACGAGAAGGGGAAGCACCGGCCAAACGTAGCAGGCCGGAGCGTCGATGCCAGCGGCCCGTGTAGATTGGAGCTTCCGCATCGCCCCCCCGCTCCACACCCGGCCACCATGTCCTACCAGTTCCTGACCTTCGACGTCTCTGACCGCATCGCCACGATCACGGTCAACCGTCCGGACAAGCTGAACGCGCTGAATGATGCCACGATCGCCGAGCTCGGGGTCGCCATCGATGAAGCGAACGCCCGCGACGACGTGGGCGCGGTGCTGCTCACCGGAGCGGGCCGGGCGTTCGTGGCGGGCGCGGACATCTCGGAACTGGAAAGCCAGTCGCCGCTGGAAGCGCAGCGACGCGCCCGGGCGGGCCAGGTCATCTTCCGGCGATTCGAAACGAGCCCCAAGCCCACCATCGCTGCCATCAATGGATTCGCCCTCGGCGGCGGCTGCGAACTGGCCATGGCCTGTCACATGCGGATCGCGAGCGAAAAGGCG
>CAITQY010000709.1 GCA_903894655.1 uncultured Gemmatimonadota bacterium | reverse complement strand
GAGTTGATCTGCTCCTTGGACTCGCCCGCGGCCAGCAGTTCCAGGACGTCGATCACGCGAATGCGCATGCCACGAATGCAGGGGCGTCCCCCGCATTGTTCCGGGCGAATGGTGATGCGTTGGAGGAGCTCAGTGGAGGACAGCGGCCATGGCCCATCGCGCGTGACGTCCGCCGCGAAAGCGAATACCGCTCGGAGCGCCTCCGGTGTGAGCTGCTGGTAGCTCGACAACACTTGCTCCCGCGGCCAGCCGGCGGCGAACAGACCAAGTAGGAAATCAGCCTCCGTTGCGGCCGACGCAGCTCCTCACAGCCCCAACTCCCGCCGGATCGCCGCGATGTCCATCGCCATGCCGCTGCCCATGCCCGGCATCGGGCCTCGCGACTCCATGTCCTTGAGCAGTGCCACGAGTCGCGGGCGCAGCTTGGGATCTTGCGCGGCGTAGCGAGGGGTGACGCCGCCGAGGGCGGGGATCTGTTCGTCCGGCCATGAAGCGGTAAACTTGGCCATCATTTGGCGCATAGCCTCGCGCACTTCGGGTGGCATCTCCGACTCGCTGGTGAGCATGCCGTTCATGGACGGTGGTGATTGCGCGGCGCGCTCCCGCAACGCGTCCATGCTCTGTTCGCTGCGCAGTCGATAGCGCACGCTGGTGCCGCAGGCGCGTTCGACGGTGGCCTTGAGCTCGTCGGCGCGCTTCACCGAGTTGGTCTCGACGGTGAGCGCGTTGCCCGTGATGGTGATCGTGCCGATGATCACCGACTCCATGTTGATCGTGCTCGCGGTGGGCGCGCGCTGGACCGCGACGATATCCTGCGCGCGCGTGCCGGTGCCCTCGCGTTCGGGCGGCAGTGCGCCGGGCATGGTGGACAGCTGTTGCAGCACCACCGTGCGTGCGGCCACGAGATCGAAGCGATCCGACTGCATGCTGACCACGTCGCCATCGTGGTTGTGCAGCGTGGGCATCGGTTTCGTGTTGGCCAGATCGTCGAGCGCCATGCGCCAGTGGTCGATGATCTCGAGCTGCCAATCCGGATCGGTGCGAAAGGCGAGCGACACCGGCTTCGTTCGCACGCGCGCGAGCTTGCGGATGTCCTTCACCACCAGGGCAACATCGGCCGGCGAGAGGGCGCGCGAATGCAACCCGCCCCAGAAGCTGATGCCGTCGACATCCACGATGTAGCCCAGCAGGCCAAGCCATGGGGTGAGCGACATGGATGACGAGCGGTCGTACACAAACCGTTCGTCGCCTGACAGCAAATCTTTGAGGTGCGCGCCCACACCACGCTCAACGGATTGCACTTCCCACACGCCGATCGGTGCATCGAGCTGCGCTTGCAGCACCCGCTCCTTGGCGGGCTCGCGCCCAGCACGACGTGATTCGCGCCAGTCGTGGGCCAGCGGCATCGGGTCGGTGTCGGTCATGGCCCGGTGGTACATCAGCCAGACGAAAAACATCATCCCTTCGTCCTCGTCGAGCTCCGGCTGGTTGTCTATCGAAAAGTCGGCGGCCGCCTGCCGAAACCAACTGGAACCGAACCGCTTACTGGCAGAGGCGCGCAGCTGGTCCATCAGCTCCTCGTCCACCGCCTTGGCCGCATCGGCGCGGGCGATTTCCGAGCGACGGGTGAGCGAGAGCACGTCGTCGCCGGCAACCGGCGTGGCGGGGCCACCATGGCACTTCTTGAATTTCAGGCCGCTGCCACACCAGCAGGGATCGTTGCGATTCATGGCCGAAGATCGGGACGGGGGGCGGCGGCGGCAATACGGGCAGCCGTCGTGGGGTAGCAGGGCGCAGATATCCTTACGTAAGCGGAATATCCACTTGCGATCAGCGTATACTTCCGTTTAAGTAATATATTGGATAAATGCTAGTTTTCTTCCTTATACGGAAGGCACATGCTACTCGGCCAGAGCACCCCCACCCCGATCCACGACCTCGAGCAGCTCGGGGCGGCGCTGCGTGACGCCCGACGCACGCTTGGTCTGACGCAGGTCGACGCGGCTCAGCTTTCGGGCGTGAGCCCGCGCCTCTGGAACGAGACGGAGCTCGGGAAACGCCGACAACTCGGGCTCGATACGGTCCTCCGCATGCTCAACACCATGGGCATCGACCTGGTCCT